>DAOTYP010000050.1:0-19461 GCA_034434975.1 Anaerolineae bacterium
GTTGGCCGAGCATCTGGCTTTCATTTGGCTGCCCGTGCTTTTGTTGGCGTTGTGGCGCAGCGCGCGGGCGGAGGGGAGGGGCAGGGTGTGGGCCATCCTGTGGGGCGGGGCGAGCCTGGCCGGGCTGATCCTCACCCACAACCTGACGGTGATCCTGGCCGCGCCCGTTCTGATCGCCTGGGGACTCCTCGTATGGCTGGTGGAGGTAAGAGAGGCACGGGCGCGCTGGCAATGCCTGCGCGGCTATATTCTTATGGGATTGTTGGGCGTGGCCCTCAGCGCGGCCTTCTGGCTTCCGGCTCTGGCGGAATCCAAGTATGTTTGGGCCGGGCAGGTGCCGGTGCAGTTCAGCACGTGGGCAGGGGTTTTAACGCCCCCACAGTACCTGGTGGCGGAGTCGTGGGCCCATCGCTTCACGCCGGCCCAGATGCCGCGCGCGTTGCACGCTCTGGGACAGGCGCAGGTCGTCGTCGCTGCGCTGGGGCTGCTGGCGGCTATCTGGGGTTGGCGACGACTGGAACACAGGGCCCGTCTGGCCTTGCCCCTCTTTCTGGGCCTGGCGCTACTGGCTCTGTTCATGCAGTCGGCCTGGTCGCGCCCGGTATGGCGAGCGATACCCGGCTTGCTCCTGTTGCAGTTCCCATGGCGCTGGCAGGCGGTGGGGGTGTTAGCAT
The DNA here is from genome assembly GCA_034434975.1 of Anaerolineae bacterium. Lineage (GTDB taxonomy): Bacteria > Chloroflexota > Anaerolineae > JADYZS01 > JADYZS01 > JADYZS01. The sequence goes on from DAOTYP010000050.1 coordinate 675, forward strand.
TAGCCTTCATCGGTGGTTATGCGGGCCAGGAGACCCTTAGGGTCTCTCAGACCCTAAAGGTCTGCGCGGTAGCGGCTATCCTCATGAGCGGCGCGCTGCCGAACCTGCCGTGGGAACCGGGCAACATCCCCGCGACCGACACGCCCTTCCGCGACGACAACGTCAACCTGGCGAGCATGGCGATGTACGATTTCGGTCGCGGGCTGTGGCTGCGGGAACACGGGGGCGATTGGATGTTTGAGTACATGCCGATCTGGGTGCAGGTGCCCCGCGCCGAGTTCTTCCTCTCGGCGGGGCCGGAGGCGGGAAACGAGAACAACGGAGCGCCGCTGGCCGTGCATGTTGGGCCGGGGCGGCAGGCCCCTTTGGAACGCGCTTTCCGCGTGTCGTCCCCTGCGGCCTGGCGGATGCAGTTGCACCAATTCTACTTCCCCGGTTGGCAGACCAGCGTGGACGGCCGGATCCAGGAGGCCGGCCCTACGGGGCCTTTGGGATTGGCGGGGATTGACGTGCCGGCAGGCGAGCATCAGATAGTTTTCCGCTTTGGGCTGACGAAGGTGCGCCGCCTCAGCTGGGCCTTGAGCCTGGCCGGCCTCGCGGTCTGGTTGGCAGGTATGGCCTGGCTGCGCCGCTGGCGCTGGCTCTTGGCTTTGGCTACTTTCGTCCTGGTTTTCGGCGGCCTGGCCGCGCGCGAGCGCCTGGGCAATCCGTCGGATTACACACCAACGGCGGTCTCCGCCAACTTCGGCAACCAGGTGCAACTCGTCGGGTTCTATGCCCCGCCGCAGGAACTGAGGCCGGGCAAGGAGGCCACGGTGATCCTCAACTGGTTGGCGTTGCGCCGTCCGACCACCGACTACAAAGTTTTCGTCCATCTGATTGACATAAACGGCAACCTCTGGGCGCAACATGATGGCGAACCGGTCTTTTTCTTCTCGCCTACCACGCGCTGGCAGCAAGGGGAGATCGTGGAGGATCGTCATGTCTTGGATTTCCGAGGGGAGCCACCACCGGGCCGCTACCAGCTGCGCGCCGGTTTGTATGACCGGGCTACCGCTCAACGGCTCCCCCGCCTCGGCCCCGACGGCACGCCTGTGGACGACCAGGTACTTTTGGCCGAGTTTGAGATCAAATGATGGATGTATCGCTTCCTGGCAGAAGACAGAGCGCTTGGCTCGCGACGGTGTTCTCCCCTCACCCTAGCCCTCTCACCAGCGGGGAGAGGGAATCCACTCCCCTCTCCATACCAGGGAGAGGAGCCGGGGGTGAGGGTGGAATCTCCTCTCGCCCAAACAGGCTCTCACCGTACGGCGTCTGGTGGGTTATCCTCCTGACGCTGCCGGCGCTGTGGCCTCTCCTGCGATCTGGCTTCTTCGTTTCTGACGACGGGCGCTTTCACGTCTATCGGATTGCCGCGCTGGCCGAAGCCTGGCGGCAGGGCGTGCTCTACCCGCGCCTCTTCCCCGAATTCGGCTTCGGCTACGGTCAGGCGGTGCTGAACTTCTACGCGCCCCTCAGTTACTACCCCGCCGCGCTCCTGGCCTTCGTAGGCTTCGGGCCGGCGGCAGCCATGCAACTCGCCCTGGCCTTCGGCTTTCTCTTGGCCGCGTTGGCCGCCTACGGCTACGCCCGTTCCCTGTGGGGGCCTGCGGGGGGCGTGTTGGCCGCCGTCGTCTACACCTACTTCCCCTACCACCTGGCCGACGCCTACCTGCGCGGCGCGCTGCCGGAGCATTTCGCCTTCGTCTGGCCGCCGCTGATCCTTTGGGCTTATGCCAACGCCTTCCGCGGAGAAAAACCGCTCCGTCCGCTCCTTTGGGGCGCGCTGGCCTGGGCCGCCCTGATCTGTACCCATAACCTGACCGCGCTGCTGATGGCTCCTGTGACGCTCTTCTACCTCCTACTCATGGCCTGGTGGACGGGCCGCTGGCGGCGTTTACCCGAAGCGTTCGGTTCCCTGGCATTGGGGTTGGGGCTCAGCGCGGCCTTTTGGCTCCCCTCGCTGGCCGAGAGCCGTTACGTCGGCATCGGCCTCGGCCCATCCGACGGTTACCAAAGGCACCTCGCGCCGCCGGCGGCCTTGGTGGATTTCTCGCCCCTGTATCGCTATCCGCCGACCGGCGCGCTTTATCATCCGCTCAGTTGGCTCAGCGTCCTGTTGTTTTGGGTTGTCGTGGGCCTCTCGGTTTGGCGGTTGGCGCGACGCCAAACGGCGTCGGCGATGCCGCCCTTGGGGTTTGGCTTGCTCCTGGCCGCGCTCTCCGTCTTCATGACCACGACGCTTGCCCTTCCCGTCTGGAAGCCGCTGACGCCGGTGCTGGGCCACCTGCAGTACCCCTGGCGCTTCCTGACCTTGGCAGCCGTGGGCTTGCTGGTTTCGGCGGGCGCGCTCCCTTCGTCTCTGCCGCAAAAGGGGGGCCGCGCGCTGACGGGGATCGCCGCCCTGGCCCTCCTCCTCGTGCCCTTGCCCACCATCCCTGTACAGCGGTTGGACATATCCGATGCGGAGGTGTGGGCTCCCGATCGCATGTGGCGAGAGGATGCGGAAGCCGGTCAAATAGGCGCGACCTGGACGGGAGAATTCCTGCCGCTGACGGTTACGGAGCAACGTTGGGCCGTGGGGCGGCCACGCGTCGGCGCAACCGATGGCCTCGCGCCTCCCTCGCGGCCCACCGTGCGCCTGACGCAAATCGGTTACGCTCATTTGCACTTGGAGGTTGAGAGCGCGACGCCCATGTCTGTGCGTCTGCACCAGTTCTTCCTGCCGGGCTGGGTCGCGGCGGTAGACGGGCGTCCTGCCCGCACGTATCCTACGGGCGAGTTGGGGCTGGTCACGGTGGACGTGCCGGCAGGGAGCCACCGGGTAGAGGTCCGTTTTGGCCCGACGCCCGCGCGCGCGGCAGGCGTGGCATCATCCGCGTTTGCTGCCGCCCTGTGGGCCATCCTGGCCTGGCAGGGACGCCGCTTAGGAAAGGGCTTGACGGGGGCCGCCGTGGCTCTCCTCGCCCTGATGATCGCCTTCGGCCTCAACGGCCTCGGCGTCGGCCAGCGCACGCGACAACCCATGCCGGTAGAGGCTGCCCTGGAAGATGTGGCGCTCCTGATCGGTTACGAAACCGCGCCCGCGCGCGGGCAGCAGGCTTTAGATGTGACGCTCTACTGGTTTGCCTTGCGCGAGGTGGCAACGAACTACAAAGCCTTCGTGCATCTGGTAGGGGAAGATGGACAGATCATCGCCCAGCACGACGGCGACCCAGTGGGCGGTTTCACCCCCACGACCCGTTGGCGGCCTGGCGAGATCGTCCCCGATCGTCACCGGTTGCCGCTTCCCGACGGCGCGAAGGGCGTGTATCGTCTGAAAGCCGGACTATATCGCCTAGAGCCGTCGTTGCGCAACCTCACCGTGGCGCCGCCGTCGCCCGACGGTCGGGTAGATCTCGGCCCGGTCATGATACGCTAGGAATACACGATACTGTGACATCGGCAGAAAACACCCCCGCGAAAGCAAGCCGCGTCGCCCTCATCGGGTTGTTGGCCGCCCGCCTCATCTTAGGCATCGCTTACAGCGCGCTCAATCCCTTGGGCGAGGCGCCCGATGAGGCGGACCACTATGCCTACGTCTCCTTCGTCGGCCGCGAGGCGCGCCTGCCGGTGGGCGCCGAGATGACGCAGGGGAAGCACCCGCCGCTCTATTACGTGACCGCCGCCCTCCTGACCCGTTGGACCGGGCTGGATTTCACCTTTCTGCGCTCCAATCCGGACGTCAGCGTGACGGCGGAGGCGGCTGCGCCCAACTTCTTCGTGCATACTTCGCTGGAGGATTGGCCCTGGCACGGGGGCGCGCTGGCGATGCACTTGGCCCGCTTCCTGTCGGTGCTTTGCGGCCTCGTCCTGACCGCGGCGACCTACGCTCTGGCCCGGGCGATCTGGCCGCACTGGCATAGCGTGCAGCTAGCGGCCGCGGCCTTCGTCGCTTTCCTGCCGGAGGCCCTCTTCGTCGGCGGGGCGGTGAACAACGACATACCGGCGGCCATGTTCGCGACGCTGGCGTTGTGGGCCGCGCTGCGCGGTCGGCGCCCACAGGATGCTGCCCTGGCGGGTTTGTTCATGGGCCTCGGCCTTCTGACCAAGGTCAGCACTGGCGCGCTCTGGCCGGTGATCGGCCTGGCCATCTTCGCCCGCGACTGGCGAAGCCATGCCGGCTGGCGGCGCGCCCTGGCGCGCGTCGCCCTGGCAGCCGTGCCGGCCCTCGCCCTTGCCTCGCCGTGGCTCTGGCGCAACTGGCGGCTGTACGGCGACTTCCTCGGCTGGCCGGTTGTGCTGGCGACGGTGGACCGGCGGCAAGGGCCTCTGGGATGGAGCGACCTTGTGCAACTGGCGCGCGGGTGGTTCTTTTCCTTTTGGGGCAAGTTCGGCGGCGCGGGCCATTTGCCCCTACCCGCGCCCCTCTATGCCATCTGGATCATCCTGACCGTTTTGGCTATAATAGGGTGGCCGCGTTGGTGGCATCTGGCTCGGCGCGAGGGCCGATACATCCCTTTGTACGTATCGTTGGCCGATAGAGCGGTTTTGTTGGGCACGCCTGCGTTGGTCATCCTATGGGCGATCTCGTACAGCCGCGTTGCCCTCGGCACCGATCAGGGGCGGCTCCTCTTCCCGGCCCTCGCGCCGATGGCCCTCCTTTTTGTGGCTGGGCTCGCGGCCTGGTTCCCTGTGGAGCGACAAGGCCGGCTGACCGGCGGCTTGGCAGGACTGATGGCGGGGGTGGCCGTCGCCGCGCTCTATGCGGGGATCGTGAGCCCCTTCGCGCCGCCTTCGCCGCCGGACGCGGCCGAGATGAAGAACGCGAGGCCGGTGAACCGGCTGTTCGGAGAGGAGATGGAACTGATGGCCGTGCGTTGGGAGGCCGAGGTCGGCGCGCCGTCGCTCACCCTGTATTGGCAGGCCCGGCGGCCGATCCGGAGAGACCTGCGGACGGCCCTGCGCCTTTTGGACGCCCGCGACAACCTGATCTGGGAGTGGAAGCGCTCGCCCGGAGCGGGCCGCTTCAGCACCGATCGCTGGCCGCCAGGCCGGATCGTGGCCGACGCCTACCGCATCCCCCAGGCCGCGCTGAAAGCGATGGCGCGAGCCGAGGTCGGCGTCTACACCTTCCCGGAGGGCGACCTCCTTCCCCTCAAAAATGAAGCGGGCTCCGGGCCGTTCCTGACCCTGTACCATGCGAGACCATGAGGCGCAAGAGATGCCCCCGACCCTTTCGCGATGGCAAGCCCTCATCCTGCACCCGGACCGGCGCATCGGCGGGCTGGCGGTAGCAGCCCTGTGCCTCGGCAGCGCGCTCCTGGTGGGCCTCTACACCGCGCTCCTGGGGCCTCTCTTCGCCTTGGCCGGCGCGGTGGGCCTGGCCGCGGGGTTCCTGATGCTCCGCAGCGTGCGCTGGGGGCTCACCGCGCTGATCGCCATCTCTACCCTCCTCCCTTTTGCCACGCTCCCCTTCAAAATCGGGATCACGCCGACGTTTCTAGACTTAGCGCTTTTGGCCATCTACTTCGTGTGGGTGATGCGGCTTGCCACGAGACGCCAGGGTCGGATCGTCGGCTCGCCGTTAGGGCCTCTCGTTGCCGCGTTCCTCGCCCTGGCCCTCTTCGCCTTCGCTGCGGGTATGGCCCACGCTAACCCGACCGCTACCACGCTGCGCCGTTTCGCCGAGATTGTCCTCAGCATCCTCCTTTTCTTCGTCGCCGTGAACTTCGCCCGCGACGAAGGGGAATTGGCGTGGCTGGTGCGGGTCATCCTGATCATGGGGTTTGGCGCGTCGCTGGCCGCGATCGTCCTCTACATCATACCGGAGGCCTGGAGCATCCGCATTCTCTCGTCTTTGGGCCGCTTCGGCTATCCCACCGGCAACGTCTTGCGCTACATTGAGGACGACCCCGCCAACCCTATGCGGGCCATCGGCACCTCGGTAGACCCTAACGTCCTCGGCGGGCTCCTCATCCTGATCGGCGCGCTCACCGCCTCGCAACTCTTCGCGACGAGGCCCCTCTTGCCGCGCGGCCTCGTCGCGGCGATGATGGGGTCTGCAGGGCTTGCGCTGTACCTCACCTACTCGCGCGGCTCCATGGTGGGGCTGGTGGCGGCGCTCCTCTTCTTGGCCGCGATCAGGTATCGGCGGATGCTGGCGGTGTTGGCGCTAGGGGGAGCGCTCTTGCTGACGTTGCCACCGGCCCAGGAATACATCGGCCACTTCGTGGAGGGCCTAAGCGGTCTAGATCGGGCTACGCAGATGCGCTTTGGCGAGTATCGGGATGCGCTCACCCTGATCCGTCGCTACCCTTGGATCGGCGTCGGCTTCGCGGGCACGCCCGACATTGATACCTACATCGGCGTCTCCAACGTTTATCTCCTGATCGCGGAACAGATGGGGCTGGTAGGGCTGACTGTCTTCCTGGGGACGATGGGCCTGTTCTTTCTCTTGGTGGCGCGAGCCTGGCTGCGCGGCGGGTTGGGGCCGGAGCGAGAGCCGATCCTGCTGGGCCTGAGCGGCGCGGTGGTAGGGGTTCTCGTAGGGGGCCTCTTTGACCACTACCTGTTTAACCTGGTCTATCCGCACATGGCGGGCCTCTTTTGGCTTTACCTGGGCTTGGCGATGGCCGCCATGTCGGCGCGCGAGCCGGACGAGCATGAGGCGATCGGGCTCGGCCAGACGGCCTTGTGATAGGCCAAGCAAGAGGGGGGATGATCCGATGAGCGAAGAGCCGGAATTCACCGAGGAGAAGGCAGGCGCAAAGCCGACCGAGGAGGAGTTCTCTTGGGTCGCTTGGCTGCAGGACGGGCTGCGGGGCTTGCGCCTCCTGGCGCGCGAATGCGGCGTGCCCGACGAGTTCTGGGAACACCTGCAGGCGGCCGAGAGGGAGATGCTCGCGGCCAAAGGAGTCCTTCTACGCGCGGCCCTGCGCGGCGGGCTGGGAGGCGCCATGCTGCGGGCCTTGCGCAAGGCCGCAGGCGAAGAGACGGCCGAGGAGAAGGCTTCCCACCGCGCCACGCGCATTCAAGTGGAGTGAGGGTTCCTTACCAGTCTAGGGCCAGCAATTTCGCCAGGTCTTCCGCGCTGTGGGTGCCGCGCACGCGGATGCGTTTCAGTTCAAAGAGCCGTTGCGAGGAGTGGGTCGCGCCCTGGTGCGTCGTCAGGCCGGCCCAGTAGCCTGCAGAGTGGATCACCGCGATCGCCTTCTCATCGTAGGCGCCGGAAGGGTAAGAGTAAAAGCGGGGCTCCTCGCCCAGGTTGTATTGGATTGTCTCGCGAGGCCCTAGCGACTGCCAGACCAGATAATCCGTCGGTTTGTCTCGCAGGTCGGGATGGTTGCGGCTGTGCGCGCCGAACTCCATCCCGGCCTGATGCATCTCTTTGACCTGCGCCCAGGTCAGGTAGGCAGGGCGACCCTCGTCTATGAAGTCGGTAACCAAGAAGAAGGTGGCGCGAAAACCGTATTTCTGGAGCAAGGGGAAGGCGTTCTCATAGTTGTCGCGATAGCCGTCATCAAAGGTGAGGATGATGGGCTTCGGCGGCAGGGGCCAACCGCGCGTGAGATGATAGACCAGATCTCGCAGCGAGATGGCTTGGTACCCTGCTTCTTTTAGGTAGCGCAGGTGGCCCTCAAAGAGGTCAGGAGCCACCGAGAGGTCGCGACGGACGGCATCCGCGCCGGGCGGCGGCACGGAGATGTAGTGATACATCAGGATGGGCACGCGCGCCTCGCGCGCTACGCCGTCGGGAGTAGGGCCAGGCGTGAACGTAGGCGTGTGGGTGGACGTGGGGGAAGGCGTGGCCGTGGGGGTCGGCGTCCACGTCTCCGTGGGCGGCATGGGCGTCGGTGAAGGCGTGGCGGAAGGCGTCGGCGATGGGCTGGGGCTCGGCGTCGGCGTGAAGGTGTGCGTCGGCGACGGGAGATGAGCCGATGCCTCCGCGGTGGCGGAGACGGCGACGTCAGAAGGACTGGGGCTGGGGGCGAGGCCGTTGCGCCGCAGGCCGCGCCCTGCGGCGACGCCCAGCGCGAACAAGAGAAACAAGCCTGCCCCACAGAGGGCCAGCAAGGACCAGGGTCTGTCCTGCCGACGTCGCTGAGATGAAGGGACCTTGCGCATGGAACGTTGTCAACAACTTATAAATAGATTTCTAGTTGAAAAGGCATTTGACATCGCAGCGATTATGTGTTATAATTGCATTTGTTAAGACAAATGATTTAGACCATAAGCCATCCGTCTGGATGGAAAGTTGTACGGGTTTTCCCGAGAGCGACTTTACCCAGGAAAATCTATCCTCAAAGGAGAGACGAAACCTATGTTTCACGATCGCATCCGCATGGCCTATGAGCATCTCTCGCCCAGTTATCGCAAGATAGCCGACTTTCTGCTGAAGTCGTATGACGAGGCCGCCTTCATGGGCGCGTCGGATCTGGCCGATCATCTGAACCTGGACCCCGCAACCGTCGTGCGCTTCTCTCAGCGCCTGGGCTATGCCGGCTATCCGGAACTGCTGCGCAGCATCCAAGCCCAGGTCAAAATGGAACTGCGCTCCGCCTACGCGGTGGACACCACCGATGAATCAGTTGGAGGGCTTTTCCAGCGGTTTGTGCGTCAGGATGGCGGCAACCTGGAACAGGTATTGGCGCACAACCCGGTCGCGATATTGGAGCAGGCCGTCAACGCGCTGAAGACCGCGCAGCGCATCTACGTGTTGGCGGAAGGCTACGCCGCGTCTTTGGGCGAGACCTTCGCCTATGAACTGCGGCAAAATGGGCTCCCTGCCCAATACACGGCAGGCGATCTGGCGCAGCAGGCCACGTCGCTGGCGAACGTAGGCCCCGGCGCTACCCTCTTCGGCGTCTCTGTGGACGACTACGCCATAGACGTAGCGGCAGCAATGCGCTACGCGCGGGAAGAGGGCGCATCCACCGTCGGTTGTGTCGGCTCTCTGGCCAGCCCCCTGGCCCGCTCGGTGGAGGTGCTCCTGTTCGCGCCGGCGACCTCTACCGGCCTCTTCCCCTCGCTGACCGCCTCGGCGGCGGTGCTCAACGCGCTCGTGCAGATCATGAGCAAGCGCGAGGCGGAGGCCCAGACCGCCGCCGCCCTGCGCCAGCAGCGGGCTTACCTGCGCCTGGTTGAAGAACGGGAGCGCCAGGCAGCCAGCCTGCGGGAGTAGGGCGCGGCCCGAACATCGCGCAAACGGGCGAGGTTGGCCTACCCTCAACCTCACCCTAATCTCATTCATTGCCAGGCTTCCTCTGCCGCTGCGACGACCTGCCCGACCGAGATATCCCGGACGCAGCCGTGCAGAGGAAGTTCTTTGTCCGCATAATCCAGTCGGTTGCAAGGAACGCAGGCCCAAGCGGACCGCACGACACGATGTCGTTGGGGATCTCCCCAGGGGCCGAAGAGCGCCGCGTCCACCGGGCCGTAAAGGTGCACCGTCGGCGTGCCCACCGCAACGGCCAAGTGCAGCGGCCCGCTATCGGGGCCGATGACCAGTCGGCAGCGGTGCAGCAAGGCGGCTAGGTGAGGAAGCGTCGTCTCTCCGGCCGCGATGCGCGCAGGCACACGCAATCGGCGCGCGATCTCCTCGGCCAGTGGGCGTTCTCCGACCGAGCCCGTAATGACGATGCGCGCGCCAAAACGGGCGGCCAACGCGTCGCCGACCTCGGCCCAGGCCTCCGCGCGCCATCGCTTCACCGCCGCCCCTGCGCCGGGGTGAAAGGCGATCCACCCTTTATCATCATCCTGTCCCAGGTAATCCCTCGCCCAGGCCTTGTCCGCGTCCGACAGGGCGAACTCCAGCGGCTCCTCGCGCCAGGTAATCCCTTCGTCCATCGCGCTCCCTACCATCCCGCCTAGCAAGGCCAGGTTTTGGATCACCTCGTGCCTTCCCGGCCGGTATGGGACGGCCGAGGTGAGGCTGGGTTTCACCTCGGCGACATCGTAACCGACGCGCCAAGGGATGCCCGCCAAGGCGGCGAGGAGCGCGCCCCACCAGTGGTCAAAACGCAAGATGAGCGCGAGGTCAAAGCGGCGCGCGCGCAGGGCAAGAGCATGATACCACAGGGTGCGATAAGGCGCCAAGAAAGAGCCCTTGGGCATGCGCAGAAAGCCGGGGAAAGGGCAGGTCAGGATGTCATCTACGTAAGGGGTCCGTGCTAGGACAGGCTCTCCCCAAGGCCCCACCAGCGCCGTGATCCGCGCATAGGGATAGGCGGCGCGCAGGCGACGCAGCGCCGGCACGGCAAACAAGAGATCGCCCAAGTGATCGGGCCGGATGACCAAGATGGAAGAGGGGCCGATCGCCCCGGTCGTCGGCTCCTTGCCCGTTGCCCCGGCCCCCCAGAGGAGGCCCAGCGCTTGCAGCAGCGTCAGGCGAACCCGTTGCCGCGCTGTGCGCTGGCTCGCGCGAGCGCGCGCCGCCAGGTGCTGCGCGGCCAGGCGTTCCCGTTCCTCCGTCATGACCAGCCCTCCGGCTGCGCGGCCTGGTACGCGGCCTCCAGGCTGGGGACGATGGACCGCCAATCGTAGCGCGCGCGGGCGAACTCGCGCGCGGCGCTGCCCAGTTGCTTCCGCCGCGCGGGGTCCCGCAGCAGGTGAATGACGGCCCAGGCAAAGTCGGCGGGCGCATCGGCGATGATCAGTTCCACCCCGTCGCGCACGGGGTAACCCTCGCAACCCAACGAGGTGGAGACGATGGCCTTTCCCATGCTCATCGCTTCTAACACCTTGAGGCGCGTGCCGCCGCCGATGCGCATCGGCACAACGTAGACCGCCGCCCTGGCCACGTAAGGCCGCACGTCGTCCACGCGTCCGGTAAGCCTCACCGCCGGATCACGCGCCAGGGCGCCCAGGCGCGCGTGCGGACTCTGCCCCACGATGAGGAAGCGCGCCCCAGGCTCTTCTGCCCGCACGCGGGGCAACACCTCCCGCGCGAACCAAAGGGCCGCATCCACGTTGGGGCGGAAGTCCATCTTGCCGGTGAAGACGAGGTCGCAAGGCGATTCATCCGACGACCGCTCGCGCGCGTCCTGGGCCGCGACGAGGAACTCTGCCGCCTCGCGAAAGAAAGACGTATCCACCCCGTTGGGCACGACGGCAAGGCGCGCCCCAGGGGCGATGCGCCGCAAAGCCGCCGCATCCATGTCGGAGACGGCGAGGGTCAGGTCAACCGCGCGGCAGATCGCGGCTTCATAACGGCGCAATTTCTGCCACTGCGCCAGCGAGTAGATCGCCCCCGGCCAACGGTCAGGGGCGCGCGCGTCGGTCTCCCAGGCCCTCTTTTGCAGAAGATACTCGGCGTTGAAGTCGTCCAAGACCAGGAGCGCGCCGGCGGCCTTTCTTCGGGCTGCCAGCAAGAAAGGGGCCATCTCCAGGCTCTCGGCCTGCACGATGTCGTACCGCTCTTGGGCCAGCCAGTCCGCCAGCCTGGCCAAGAACTCCGGCGAGGGAAGGCGCAAGGCCATGTCGGGCAGCGGCGAGAAGATCGTGGCGACGAGGCGCCTCCACCACGGGCGGGGCGGCGGCGCGGGGACTACCTCCAGGCGCGCGCAGAGGCGGTGAAGGGGTGAGTCGGGGAGAAGGCGTTCGCCGGGCTGCTGGAAGGAGAGAAGATGAACGGTATGGCGCGCGGCTAGGCCCGCCAAGAGGTTGTACGCGCGCAAGGCTCCGCCTTGCTGAGGTGGATAGAGGAGTTGAGACGTGAGGAAAAGGATACGCCGAGGAGACAAAGGCGAGGTCGCCCTATCGCTCATGCTCCTGCCACCCGACGGTAGACGGCCATCGTCTCTTCAGCGGCGCGCCGCCACGAGAAGTTGGCGGCGCGCGCCAGGCCCTTGGCCCGCAAGGTCGCGCGCAGGTCTGGATCGGTCAACAGCCGCCAAAGGGCCACCGTCAGCGCCTCCGTATCGTTGGGGTCCACAATCAAGGCTGCATCGCCCACGACCTCCGGCAGGCTCGCCACATCGGAGACGACGACGGGTGTGCCGCAGGCCAAGGCCTCCAAAGGCGGAAGGCCGAACCCTTCATAAAAGGCAGGGTGAGCCAGGCAGGCCGCCGCGTTGTATAGATAAACCAGGTCGTCGTTGGAGACGGGGCCGAGGAAGCGGCAGTAACCGCTCAGGTTCAGGTCGTCCACCAGGGCATAGACCTCATCGGCCAGCCAGCCACGCGCGCCCGCCAGAACCAGGCCATAGGGAAGTTTGTAGTCGTCGCGCAGGCGCCGATACGCGCGCAGAAGGCCTGCCACGTTCTTGCGCGGCTCAATCGTGCTGACGAAAAGGATGAAATCGTACGAGAGGCCGAAACGGGAGCGGACGTGCTCCTTGGCCACCTCCCGATCAATGGGGCGGAAGCCCGGATGCGCGGCCTCGTAGATGACGGTGATCTTCGCCTCGGAACCCCCCAGCAGGCGGCAAATGTCGCGCTTCGTGCTTTCGGAGACGGCGATGATGTGATCTGCCCGCTGCACGGCCTGGTCTATCTGTCCGTAGTAACGCGCGCTCTCCTTGGTCAGGAAGTGAGGATACAGTAGAAAAGCCAAATCGTGGATGGTGATGACCGAGCGGAAGCCGTTGTGGAAGGGGGGGATGAAGTCGGGGCTGTGCAGCACATCCACCATGCCGGGCCTGATCTCAAACCCCAGCAACCACTGCTCCAGGCGATGGTGACTGGGGGTCCAAAGCCCTACCCGACGGAAATTGGGCTGGTGAACGAGGGGGACGGTATCGGCGCGATGCTGAAACAGGGTGAATCGGTCCTCCCGGTTGATGGCGGCCAGGGCTTGCGTCAGGCGAATGATGTACTGCCCGATGCCGGCCTGGGTGTAGTGCACCAACCTGGCGTCTATTCCGATGTGCATATGCGCCCTGCTGACCCCTGCTTCGCATCGTCATAAAGGACGCCCTCCACGCCGAAAAGCGAGAGGGCGACTTTCTCTCTCCACGACGGGCGCATCATACCATCGGCATCCCATTTCGTCAAATCCGACTCGCCGACGAGGTTGGCCGCTTAGAACAACGAGGGACTCAGCAGGACGAAGATGAGGAGAAGGATCCCTATCCCTAACACCTTGCGCCCGCCGTCCAAGGGCGTGATGTCGTTCAAGGGCTCCGGATGGCCCACGCCTGTGGCCAGGATGAAGAAAAGCCAAAGGAACCAGCCTGGGTTGCGGGTGATGAGGGCCAGCGCGCCGATCGCCGCCACGGTCAGGCCGGCCAGCCAGCGCGAGCGCGGGCCGAACATGGCGTATGCCGCGTGGCCGCCATCCAACTGGCCTGCGGGCAACAGGTTGATGCCGGTGACGAGAAGCCCGATGTAGCCTGCCCAGGCGATGGGGTGAAGCAGGATCGCCGTTCCGGCCGGATGCGGACGGACGAGGTTCACGATCGCGTCTACCAGGAGCGACGCGCCCAAGGTTCGCCCACCTAGGTGGGGCACGATCGGCGACAGGAGAAGCCCCACAGCCAGAACGGGGATGGCAACGAGCAAGCCTGTCAGCGGGCCTGCCACCGCCACGTCAAACAACGACTTGCGGTTGCGAACAGGCGACTGCATCTGAATGAACGCGCCGAAGGTGCCGAGCACGCTAAGGGGGAAGGGGATAAAGTAAGGGAGCGTCACCGCCACGCGATGGGAGCGCGCGAGGAAGTAGTGGCCGAACTCGTGGGTCCCCAAGATGAGAAGGATGGAAGCGGAGAAGAGGATGCCGGCCTCTAGCCGACTGAGGCCGGGGATCGGGTTCGTGAAGAGCGCGCCGGCCAGGACGGTGCTGACCACCGTGGCAGCAAAGAGAAAGAGGTTGATCCAAGGGTTGGAGGCGGCAGGGCGCATGACACCGGGCACCGCCAGCACCACGTCTTCCCCTCCTTCGCGCCGCAGAAGAGGCGTATAGCCCAATCGCCGGAAGCGCGCTTCCAGCAGCCCAAACGCGCTCTCCGCATCTCGCAAGAGATGGCCGCTGAAACGCAAAGCCGCCTCCGGCGCACGCGAGGCGCTGATCCGGTTGATGGCCAAGACATCGCTCAACTCCGCCTGCAGGTATCGCACCGGATCATGAGAGATCGTCCAACCGTAACCTAACGCATCGGCAAGGGTCATCCTGCTTCGCTCCCATCTCGCCCAACGCCTTACTCATTCTATTCCACCCACCTCATTATAACATAGGTTCTTGATTTTTGTGCGCAAGGAATGCTACAATCAGGGTGAGACGATGCGAGGTGAACAACGATGAACAAGCGTCTAGGGCGCAGCCTCCTGGTCATCATGCTCTTGTTGGTGGCTCTGGCCGTTGTGGTCAGCCGATTGCGCGTACCGGCGCGCCGGCTTCCTCCGGCCGTCTCGCCCTCCCCTACCGGCGCTGCAGCGCTTCGGCTAACCCCTGATCCTTATAGGAGCGCGCGATCGCATATGGTAGAAGATCAGATCGCGGCGCGGGGCGTGAAAGATCGCCGCGTGCTAGAGGCCATGAAGAACGTGCCTCGGCATCTGTTCGTGCCGGAGAACTACGTGGACCACGCCTACGACGACACGCCCTTGCCGATCGGCTTCGGTCAGACCATCTCACAGCCCTACATCGTCGCGGTCATGAGCGAACTTCTGGAGGTGGAGCCGGGCGACAGGGTGTTGGAGATCGGCACGGGCTCCGGCTATCAGGCGGCGGTGCTGGCCGAGATGGGGATGGAGGTCTACACCGTAGAGATCATCCCGGAATTGGCCCAGCAAGCCAAAGAACGGCTCCGCCGGTTGGGCTACACGCAGGTCCATTGCCTGCAAGCCGACGGCTACTATGGTTGGGCGGATCATGCGCCGTATGAGGCCATCATCGTCACCGCGGCGCCCGACCACGTGCCGCAGCCGCTTTTACAACAGTTAGCCGACGGCGGGCGCCTCGTCATTCCCGTCGGGCCGCAGGGGAGTTTCCAGACCCTATGGAAGTTCGTGAAGCAAGGCGAGGAGGTGAAAGCCTATGAGATCATGGGAGTCCTCTTCGTGCCGCTGGTGCATGAGGTGAGGTGAACCATGCCCAGTCCTTACGACCCCCTCGCCCGCTTCTACGACGCGGATCACGCGCGGGTGACAGAGGACATACCCATGTACCTCGGCTTCGCCCAACGCGTTGGCTCCCCCGTGTTGGAGTTAGGCTGTGGGACGGGACGCATCCTGCTGCCTCTGGCCCAGGCGGGCTATCGCGCCACCGGCCTAGATGCTTCGTCCGCCATGCTGGCCATAGCCGAGAGGAAGTTGGCTGCCGCCGGCCTCACGCCGCTGGTGCGGTTGGCGCAGGCCGACATGCGGGACTTCCGCCTAGAAGAGCGATATCCGTTGGCGTTCATTGCGCTCAACTCTTTCATGCATCTGGAGACGCAAGCCGACCAATTGCGCGCCTTGCGCTGCTGGCGTCGCCATCTGGCCCCGGGCGGTCTTCTCGTCATGGACCTGTTCCATCCCGACCTGACCAGCCTGCTGGAGGCCGACGGTCGCCTGACCGAGATGGCGCGTTGGACCGATCCTGAGACGGGCGCGACAGTACAGAAACTCTGCACACGCACGGTGGACCTGGCGACGCAAACGATCTCTGTGACGTTCATGTACGACGAGACGTTGCCCGACGGCGCCCTGCGCCGGACGCTGGCGCCCCTCAAGATGCGCTACCTATGGCGCTACGAAGCGGAACTCCTGTTGGACAAGGCCGGCTACGTGGTAGAGGAAGTGTACGGCTCTTGGCAATTGGAGCCTTTCACATCCGAGAGCGGGCGCATGGTGCTCGTCGCGCGCCGACGCGAGGGGGAGCCATGATGAGACACGCGAACGCGGGAAGGCTGGGCTGTTGGCAGTCGCGGTTTTGCCGGTCGCTTGCGCTGGCTGTTCACATCGCCACCGCCAGCGTGAGCGTGGCAGACCTGATTACACAGTGGCTGGCAGACACCTTGCCCTGATCAGGCCATCGGGATCGGGCGCATCAGCCGTCATTCCCGCCAGAGTTGCAGGCGAAACCGCACCAACTCGCGAAAGGCGCGGCCGATGACATGCCAGCGCGCGCCGGTGGGCGAGCCGGCGCGCCGCGGTCGGTGCTGCACTGGCACCTCTTTGATGCGATAGCCCGCTCGCTTGGCCCGCACCAGGAGTTCGGCGCTGAAGGTGGCGCCGCGCGACTGCACCTGCGGCGCCACGACCTTGGTGATGACCTCGCGTCGGATGAGTTTGAAGGCGCAATCAATGTCGCGGGCGGTGTAGCCGAACAGGAGCGTAACCAGCGCGCTCCAGCCCATGCCGAACAGAACCCGTAAGAAGGGGTCACGACGCGGCGCGCGGTAGCCCACCACCAAGTCGGCCTGCTGCGCGAAGGGGAGGAGGCGGTCAATGTCCTCCAGCACGAATTGACGGTCGGAGTCGGTCCAAAAGACGTAGTCGCGCGTCGCGTGGGTCAGCGCGGTGTAGACGGCGGCGCCGTAGCCCAGGTTGCGCGGGTGCTCTACCAGACGCACCTCCGGATGTTGGGCGGCGAAGGCGCGCACCACCTCGCCCGTGCGATCCTTGCTGCCGTCGTTGACGACCACCACTTCCAGATCAGAAAAGCGCGGCCGCATGACCGAAAGGACATCGGCCAGCATCCCTTCAATGTTGGCTTCTTCGTTGTACGCAGGCATGACGACGGAGAGGCTGGTGATCACAGATCGTCTCCTTACAGGTTAGCGGGCCGAAAGGTCTTCAGGCTCGCGCTCTTCCCTATCCGGCGTAGCGGCGATGCCACAAGCCAGGATCAATTCCCGTTTGCGGCGCGTGGCCAGTTGTTTGAGGGAACGCTCCCTCCGCATGGCCGCGCCGCGGTCCGGCTGGAACTCCGCGTAGACGAGGGACACGGGTCGCCGCTGGCGGGTGTAGCGTCCGCCCCGTCCCTGGTTGTGCATCTTGATCCGCCGGGCCAGGTCGGTGGTCCAGCCTGTGTACAGGGTGCCGTCGGCACATTCCACGATGTAAACGAAAGGCATGAGGGCGGCGCTCCGGCAGGCCTCGTCATCGTCTGCGCTCGCCCAGTCGGCCCAAGAGCATGGTGCGCAGCGAGCCGGAGACCTGCGGCATAGGGACGGAATCCCCCACCTCCCACTGGCCCTGGGCCTTGTCCCGTAGCCATTTCTGCCGCGTAGCGATCGCCTCCGCAAAGGCTTCCTCCAGACGCTGGGCATCGGCCAGGCGGATGGCCTCCTTCCAGTCCGACAAGGCCGCGAGGTAGGCATCTATCCAGCGTAGGAGGTTGTCTTTGTTGTGCAGACAGAGGTCGCGCAGGGGCGCGGCCACCTCGGCGGAGACCTGGGTTGCGGCCTGGAAGTTGTCTCCCGCAAGGCGGCGCATCTCTCGCCAGGCCGGGCTTCCCGCCGCGACGTTCAGCAACGCGGCAGCCATGATGAAGGGAAGGTGATCCACCCCTGCCAACAGGCCATCGTGCTCGGCGGCGTCTATGAAGAGGGGCTTGGCGCCCAATTCTACCACCATGTTGGTAACGAGTCGCAGGGCCTCATCCGAGGCTTTGGACGAGGAGGTAAGGCAATAGAGCGCGTCGCGGAAGAGGTCAGGAGTAGCGCCTTCTACGCCTTGGGCGGGAGCGTGGATGATGGGGTCGCCGCCGATGAAAGAGACTTCCGGCGGCAAGATCTCATCGGCCCAGGCTTGCACGGGGGCTTTCAGGTTGGCCGTATCGGTGATGACCGCGCCCGGCTGCAAGTCGGGCGCGATGACCTCCAGCGACTCGCGGATCTCGCCGAAGGGTATGGCGAAGATGATGAGGGAAGCGCCTTCGCACGCGCGCGGCAAGTTCCATTCGGTGCGGTCCACCGCACCGCGCCGCTTGGCGGCGGCAGACGCATCGGGGTTGCGGTCGTGGCCCACCAATTCAAATTCGCCTCTGACCCGGCGCAAGGCAAGCCCTAGCGACGTGCCGATCAGGCCCAGACCGACGATGGTAATGCGTGGTTTCGCCATGTTCCCTTCCTAAAAAGGACTAGTTCGCCTCATCCGCCGCGCGCAAGGCCCGCAGCCACTCGTCCAGACGAGAAGAGGGTGAGCAGGGCAGCTCATCTTGGTGGCGGCGTATCAGTTCCACCGTTTCAGGCAAGCAACCGGCCGCCCGCGCCATCTCCGCCCCCCGCCGCGGGTGCTCTAGGACCAAGGTCAACGCATAACGCCAACTGCGCGGGTCGGGCGAGGCGATGCGCACCAGCCAGTCCCGATGCACGGCTCGCAGGAGCACCATGATGACGCGATGGTGAAGCCCTACCCCCTCCGATTTGGCTACGTCGTGGAGCAAGGCCGCGCTCCACAACGCAGGTTCCTCATAACCCTGCGCGCGCAGGGCATAGAGGACGTCTAGGCTATGACGTTGGTCGGCGGCCGGCATGCGACGAAAGAGGGCGACGGCCTCCGGTGGCAGCGTTCGTTCTACGATCTCCCATTCATCCGGACGCACCCGGGCAGCCAGGGCTCGCAGGAATTGGCGGAGGCGATAGAATGGCCGAGCCATCGTCGGCTGCTACAAGCCCAGGATGAGCCTTTGCAGAAAGAGCCGAGGCGGGTCCAGGATGGTCCGCAAGATCGGGATGTACGAGTTCAGCAACACGATGCCCAGCAAAGCAAACGGCCCCCACCGTTCCTGTTGCATCCAGGCCGAGAGCGCGGCGCGAGCATGGCGCAGCGACCCGAGGATGCCCAGCACGATCCGATAACCATCCAGCGGATAGACGGGCAGCAGGTTGAAGATGGC
>DAOTYP010000051.1:0-45242 GCA_034434975.1 Anaerolineae bacterium
GAACCTGACGCTGCTGCGGATGCAGTGGGCCGCCTCGCGCTCGTCGTCGTTCAACCTAGGGGAGAGGGAGAGGACCTCGGCGAAGCCGTAGATGGTCATCAGCGGGCTTTTCAGATCGTGGGCTACCTGGGCCACCGCTTCCGATTTCGCGCGATCCAGTTCCTTGAAATGGGTGACGTCCTGCAAGGTAGCGACCCAACCGATGTGCTGCCAATCGGCGTCGGATATGGGAGCCAGGCGGGCGAACAGGACTTGATTTCTTTCCAGGTGGACCTCACCGCTGAGAGTTTCCTCCGTGCTTTCGCCGCCCAAGGCGCGGGCGAACAATTGGGCGAGTTCGTCGCTGCCCAAGGCCGAGATGGGCTCTCCCTTCATTTCTTTGCCGGGCGGCAGGAAGAAGCGCTGGGCGGCCGGGTTCAGGCCGAGGATGATCCCGTTCGGGTCGGTTACGATCACGGGCTCGGCCATGTTGGTCAGGATGGCGGCCAACTGCGCCCGCTCTTGCGAGGTGAGCGCGAGGTGGGTTTGCAACTCCTGTTGTAGACGGCTGATCCGCAGCCCTGCGCGCACGCGGGCCAGCAGCTCCGTCCGCTCCATCGGTTTCATGATGTAGTCGTCCGCTCCGACGTCCAGGCCGTACACCAGGTCTTCGGTGCTGGTCTTGGCCGTCAGCATGATGACGTAGGTGGTGCGCAGGTCGGGATCTTCCTTCACGGCGCGGCACAAGGCGGCGCCGTCCATCACCGGCATCATCCAGTCGGTGATGATGAGGTCCGGGCGCCAAGCCCGCGCCGTCTTCAGCCCCTCTTGGCCGTCGGGCGCTTGTTTGACCTGATACCCTGCCAGGGCGAGGATCTTGCTCAGCATGACCAGGAAATCGGGCTGGTCGTCCACCACCAAGATCTTGCCTGAGGCTCCCATTTCCCCCCTCTTTCGCATGTCGGCCTCACGCAGCACCGCCGGCGCCGCGTCAAGGCCCCCAGGGCGCAGCCAGCGAGCAGGCATCCGTCTATCGGAGACGCGCAGCGCATCTATGGCCAGTGTAGCAGTTTGTGCGCGAAGGATGGGTAAAGGACCTGTAAAACGTGTGTAAAGATCGTGTATGTCGCGGGGCCTGTGCCGTATGATGAAGGCTTAAAGAATTGGACAAGTCTCGCAACCTGTGTATAATCCGAGGTAGCGACAAGGTAGCCTGGCTTGAGTGTTGTGCCCGACATACCCCCGCTGGTCGCTGTGGACTGGCGCCCCGTGGGGGATTCTCTTTTAGGTGTGCCTGGGGGGCTATTTACGAACCTGATGGAGCAGGAAACCGCATGGGTACGTTTCGCGTGGAAGTGCGCCCCCTTCCCTCCCATGAGGATGCGCGGGTGGCAGGGCTGCGCCACGATGTCGCGGCCTTGGGCATCGTCGGCCTGCGGGCCATTCGCATAGCCGACCTTTATTTCCTATCCGGCGACCTGGACGGGGCGGCCCTGGAGCAAATCTGCACGCGGCTCCTCTGCGACGCGGTCGTGGAAACGTACGCCTGGCAAGGCCTGGACGGCTCGGGGCCCGCTGGGGCCGCCGCCCCGTTGCCGGCGGGTTCCTGGGTGGTGGAGGTCGCGTTGCGGCCCGGCGTCACCGACAGCGTGGCCGAGAGCCTGGTGCGGGCCGCGCGGGTGGCCGGCATTCCCGGCTTGCAGCAGGCGGCGACGGGGAGGCGCTACGAGCTGACGGGCGATCTGGACGCGGAGCAAGTGGAGCGGATCGCCGGCAGCCTCCTGGCCAACACCGTCATCCAGACCTACGCCGTCAACGCGCCCATCCCGCCCCCCTTTGTCCCTGCGCAGCCGCCTGACGACACGGTGGAGGTCATCCCCCTGCGCGAGGCGGAAGACGCGGACCTCTTGGCCATCAGCCGCTCTCGCCGCCTCAGTTTGGACCTGAACGAGATGCGCGCCATCGCCCGGCACTTCCGGCAGGAGGGGCGCGACCCGACCGACGTGGAGCTGGAGATGCTGGCGCAGACCTGGTCGGAGCATTGCGTCCACAAGACCTTCAAGGCCATCATAGAGTACGAGGAGTACGATGCGCCACACGCGGCCGAGCCTGCCCGTCGGATGCGGATAGACGGCCTCTTGCGCTCCACCATTCGCGCCGCGACCGAGAAGGTGAACGCACCTTGGGTGCGCTCCGCTTTCGTGGACAACGCGGGCATTGTGGCCTTTGAAGACGGGTGGGACCTGGCGATCAAGGTGGAGACCCACAATCACCCTTCGGCCATAGAGCCGTTCGGCGGGGCCAACACGGGCGTCGGCGGCGTGGTGCGCGACATCTTGGGCGTGAGCGCGCGGCCCATCGCCAACACCGACGTCCTCTGCTTCGGCCCGACCGATCTCCCCTTTGCGGAGTTGCCACCCGGCGTGCTCCACCCGCGCCGCGTGGAGAGCGGCGTCGTCGCGGGGATAGAGGATTACGGCAACAAGATGGGCATCCCGACGGTGAACGGCGCGGTGCTCTACGACCCCGGCTACACGGCCAACCCGTTGGTTTTCTGCGGGTGCGTCGGCATCTTGCCGCGCGGCGCGCACCGTCGTCAGGCGCGCGCGGGCGACCTGGTGGTCGTCGTCGGTGGGCGCACGGGGCGCGATGGCCTGCGGGGGGCCACCTTCTCGTCGGACGTGCTGGCGCCGGAGACCGGCAGCGTCGCCGGCAGCGCGGTGCAGATCGGCCATCCCATTCGCGAGAAGCAGGTGCAAGAGGTGGTGTTGCGGGCGCGCGAGGAGGGCCTCTACAACGCCATCACCGACTGCGGCGCGGGCGGGCTTTCCTCGGCCGTCGGCGAGATGGCCCAAGAGATCGGAGCCGAGGTCCATTTGGAGCGGGTTCCCCTCAAGTATCCCGGCTTGCGGCCCTGGGAGGTTTGGTTATCGGAGGCGCAGGAGCGGATGGTGTTGGCCGTGCCGCCGGAGCGGTGGCCGCGGCTGCAGGCCATCTGCCAGGGCCAAGATTGCGAGGCGACGGTCATCGGGCGCTTCACGGGCGACGGCTATGTGACGCTGCGCTGGCAGGGCCGGGTGGTAGGGCAACTCTCCACCGCCTTCCTGCACGGCGGCCTGCCGCGCCGCCTCCTGCGCGCGATGTGGAGGCCGGGAGGGGAGCTGCCGACGGGCGAGAGGGAAACCGCAGGCGAGGGATGTTCTCTCGCCTCCTCCCTCCTCGCGCTCTTGGCGCATCCGAACGTCCGCTCCAAAGAGCCCATCGTCCGCCGCTATGACCATGAAGTGCAGGGGGGAACGGTGGTCAAGCCGTTCGTCGGGCGCGAGGCCGATGGCCCCGGCGATGCGACGGTGCTGTGGCCGCTGGATGTGGCCCGGGGCGGGAGTCGGCGTGGCGCGGCCATCGGTTGCGGCATCTGTCCGGCCTACAGCGCGCTGGACCCTTACCGCATGGCCTGGGCGGCGGTGGATGAGGCGGTGCGCAACGTCGTGGCCGTCGGTGCGGACCCGACGCGGGTGGCCCTGCTGGATAACTTCTGCTGGGGCGACCCGACGCAGCCCGATCGGCTTGGCGGCTTGGTGCGGGCCGCGCTGGGCTGCCATGACGCGGCGGTGGCCTACGGCCTTCCTTTCGTCAGCGGCAAGGACAGCCTCAACAACGAGTACATCGGCCCTGACGGCAAGCGACGGCCCATCCCCGGCACGCTCCTCATCACCGCGCTGGGGCTGGTCCATGACGTGGGGCAGACGGTCACGATGGATTTGAAGGAGGCGGGCGATCTCCTGTACATCGTCGGCGAGACGCGGGCCGAGTTGGGCGGGGCGCTGCATCGGCCGCGGGCCGGGGTCGGCATGCGGGACGCGCCGGCGCCGGAGCCGCGCGGGCCGGCCATCGCCCGCGCGCTGCACGAGGCCATGCGGCGGGGCCTGGTGCGGGCCTGCCACGATTGCTCCGAGGGGGGGATCGGCGTGGCCGCAGCGGAGATGGCCATCGGTGGGCGACGGGGGCTGTGGCTGGATGTGCGCTGCCTCCCGCGTGCGGAGGATGTGCACGCGGATGACGTGGCCCTGTTCAGCGAGTCGCTGAGCCGCTACCTGGTGGAGGTCTCGCCGCGCGACGCGGCAGCCTTTGAGGCGTGCCTGGCGGGGCTTCCCTGCGCGCGCCTGGGCCAGGTGGTGGCGTCGGCGGAGATGCGCGTGACGGGGTTGGCAGGCGAGGAGGTGCTGAGGCTGAGCGTGGCGGAGATGCGAGCGGCGTGGCAAGGGGAGGGAGGGAGATGAGCCGTCCACCTGTGATCATCCTGCATGCGACCGGCACGAACCGCGATCGCGAGGCGGCCTGGGCTGTGGCGCTGGCGGGGGGCGAGCCGGAGATCGTGCACGTCAATCAATTGGTGGCGGGTGAGCGGCGGCTGGCCGATTACCGCATGATGGTGTTGCCCGGCGGCTTCTCCTACGGCGACGACCTGGGCGCGGGGCGGCTGTGGGCCCTAGACCTCCGGCATCGCCTGGCGGACGGCGTCGCCGAATTTGCCCGGCGTCGGCGGCCGGTGCTGGGGATTTGCAACGGCTTCCAGGCGCTGGTCAAGGCCGGCGTGCTGCCGGGGTTGGCCCTGCGCGGGGCGCATGCCCTCGCCCCGACCCTCCCCCTGGACGGAGGAGAGGAGAGGGAAGGGGTGGCGCCTGGGGACGTACCCTTGGCCACCCTCACGCGCAACGCGTCGGGGCGCTTTGAGTGTCGGTGGGTGTGGCTGCGGCCGCACAAGGAAAGCCGTTGCCTCTTCACGCGCGACCTGGAGGAGATGATCTACTGTCCGGTGGCGCACGGGGAGGGGAACTTTGTGCCGCGCGACGAGGCGGTGCTGGAGGCGCTGCAGAGCAACGGCCAGGTCGCGTTGACCTACGCGCGGCCCGATGGCGGCGAGGGGGATTACCCTTGGAACCCCAACGGCTCGGTGGCGGGGATCGCGGGCATCTGCGATCCGGGGGGGACCATCCTGGGCCTGATGCCCCATCCGGAGGACCATGTCGTGCCGGAGCAGCGGCCTGATTTCGCGCGCGGTGGCCGAGGGAACTTGGGGCTGGCGCTGTGGCAGAAGGCCGTGGGCTACGCGGCGGCAGTGTAGCGAGGAGAGGATCACGCAAGGAGGTTCACCATGATGACGATCGGTTTCGGTGCCAAACTGGGCGAGGGGAAGACGAAGATCGTGTACGCGCATCCCAGCGATCCGGCGCTCTGCTACCTCTTTCACAAGGACGGGATCACCGCTGGGGACGGGGCGCGGCGCAACGTCATTCCGGGGAAGGGGGCCTTGGCTGGGCGGACGACGGCCAACGTCTTTCGTCTGTTGGCGCGGAAGGGCGTCCCTACGCATTTCGTGGACGCGCCCGCGCCCGACGTGATGCTGGTGCGTCGTTGTCGGATGATCCCGTTGGAGGTGGTCATGCGGCGCATCGCCACCGGCTCCTACCTGAAGCGCCACCCGGAGGTGGCGGAGGGGACGCGATTTGACCCGCTTGTGGTAGAATTCTTCTTGAAGGACGACGCCCGCCATGATCCGCAGATGACGGAGGAGGAGATCGTGCGCGAGGGGGTGGCCTCGGCGGAGGAGGTAGAGAGGATGATCGCCACGGGGCGCCGCGTCTTCTTGATTTTGGAGGATGCGTGGGCCCAGCAAGGGGTGCAGTTGGTGGACCTGAAGATAGAGTATGGCCGCGACGCCGAGGGCGCGCTCCTGGTGGCCGACGTGATAGACAACGATTCCTGGCGGCTGTGGCCGGGGGGCGACAAGAGCCAGATGCTGGACAAACAGATCTACCGGAACATGAAGGAGGTCACGGCGGAGGGGCTGGAGGCGTTGAAGGCCAAGTATGCGCAGGTGGCGGACATGACCGATCGGTTCGTGTCGGCGTGAGTTTGACCTTAGAGAGGGAGTGATAGGGGGTGAAGATGTCGGGGCCGCGCGTCGTCATCATCCTGGGTTCTAAGTCGGACCTGGAGCATGGCAAGGCGATCCGGAGCGCGCTGGCGGAGTTCGGCGTGGAGGGTGAGTTGCGTGTCGCCTCGGCGCACAAGAGCCCGGCGCATCTTTTGCGCGTGTTGGAGGAATACGAGCGGGCCGGCGGGCCGAGGGTCTACATCACGGTGGCCGGGCGCTCCAACGCGTTGAGCGGGTTGGTGGATGCGCAGGTGGCGGCGCCGGTGATCGCCTGTCCGCCTTACAGCGACCGTTTTGGCGGTGGCGACATCTGGTCGTCGTTGCGGATGCCGAGCGGCGTGGCGCCGGCGGTGGTGTTGGAGCCGGCGGGTGCGGCGCTGTTGGCCGTCAAGATGTTGGGCTTGGTGGACGGCGCGTTGGCGGCGCGGGTGGTGGCGCGGCAGCGCGCGGCGGTGGAGGCGTTGTTGAAAGATGATGAAGAGGTACGAGCCGGTGCTGAGTGAGGTGGGGACGATGAGGCGAGGAGAGGGGCCGCGCGAGGCGTGCGGCATCTTTGGGATTTATGCGCCGGGGCGTGATGTGGCGCGGTTGACGTTCTTCGCGCTGTATGCGCTTCAGCATCGGGGGCAGGAGAGCGCGGGGATCGCGACGTCGGATGGGCGCAGCGCGTACATGTACAAGGCGATGGGGTTGGTCTCCCAGGTCTTCACCGAGGAGAACCTGCGGCCGTTGGTGGGGCATTTGGCCATCGGGCACAACCGCTACTCCACCACCGGCTCCAGCGTTTTGCGGAACGCGCAGCCGTACCTGATTGAGACGATGCACGGGCCGTTGGGGGTAGGGCACAACGGGAACCTGACCAATGCGCCGGTGCTGCGGCGGCGGTTGTTGGAGCGGGGGGTGGGCCTGGCGAGCACCAGCGATTCGGAGGTGATCACCCAGATGCTGGCGGGGATGCCGGGGCCGGCGTGGGAGCCGCGCATCGCGGCGTTCATGGCAGAGGCGGAGGGGGCCTATGCGCTGACCATCCTGACGCGCGAGGCGGTGTTCGGCGTGCGCGATCCGTGGGGGTTTCGTCCGCTGGTCATCGGGCGTTTTCCGGATGGGGGTGGCTGGTGCATTGCCAGCGAGTCGTGCGCGCTGTTGACCATTGGCGCGGAGTATGTGCGGGAGGTGGCGCCGGGGGAGATCGTGCGGCTGGATGCGAACGGGATCACGGTGAGCCAGGGGCGTGCGCCGGAGCGGCGGGCTCTGTGCATCTTTGAGTTCATCTATTTTGCGCGGCCTGACTCTGTGCTGGACGACCAGGTGGTGCATCGGGTGCGGGTGCGGTTGGGGCGCGAGTTGGCGCGGGAGCAGCCTGCCGATGCCGACCTGGTCATCGGTGTTCCCGATTCGGCCACGCCGGCGGCCATCGGCTATGCGGAGGAGTCGGGGATTCCTTTTGGTGAGGGGCTCATCAAGAATCGCTACATCGGTCGCACCTTCATTCAGCCGGACGAGGGGTTGCGGCGTCTGGGCGTGGCGTTGAAGTTCAACCCGTTGCCGTCCAACCTGAAAGGGAAGCGGGTAGTGCTGGTGGACGACAGCATCGTGCGGGGTAACACTAGCGGGCCCTTGGTGCGGCTATTGCGGGAAGGGGGCGCCCGCGAGGTGCACATGCGGATCACATCGCCGCCGATTCGTCATCCCTGTTTCATGGGGGTGGACATGGCGACCTACAGCGAGTTGATCGCCCACCGCATGACGGTGGAGGAGATACGGGAGCATCTGGGGTGCGATTCCTTGGGCTATCTGAGCCTGGACGGGCTGGAGCGTGCGGTGAGTGAGGAGGTAGGCAACGGGGTGGGGGCGAAGAGTCGGGGCTATTGCACGGCTTGTTTCAGTGGGAGTTACCCGATCCGGTTGGAGGATTGGTGGCTGAGCGAGGAGCGGGTGAAGGTGGCCTTTGAGGGGGCGCTGCCGATGTAGATTGGAGGTGCAAGGTTGACAAATCAGGGCTGATGAGGTATGATAACCTTAAGAGGTGGGCCTAGATAGAGCGGTTTTGCGAGCACCCCCTGCCGAAGGGGGTTAAAAAGGGGCCTTGGACGGGGGGTGCTCGCAAGGTTGTTAATGGTGGGAGATGGGCCCTAGATGAGGGGGTATTTTCAGGTTGTTGTGGGGCGATATGCCCATAATTGGGGGGAAACGGAGAGGAAAAAGGTGTTCAATTCCCTATGCGATAGAGTGCTGTAGGAATCAATGAATGCCCGCAAGGGCATTAAGATACAGCATGAGCGGCGCGTTCGCGTTTTTGGCGCAACGTAGGAATCAATGAATGCCCGCAAGGGCATTAAGATGGAGTAGGCATAGACTCCGTCCTTTCTGGTGGACGGGACGTAGGAATCAATGAATGCCCGCAAGGGCATTAAGATCCAAGGCCACAGATGGACAACGTGACGCGCCGCTTGGCCTTCGTTGTAGGAATCAATGAATGCCCGCAAGGGCATTAAGATCTACTTCGCCAAAAACGGTTTGGTAGACGGGGACGCCGTCCGTAGGAATCAATGAATGCCCGCAAGGGCATTAAGATGTCGCCCGCGCGCCACTGAGCCGACGTGTTCGCTGCCGCGTAGGAATCAATGAATGCCCGCAAGGGCATTAAGATGCCCAGGAACGCCAGGCAGCCATCACCTTCTCATACGTAGGAATCAATGAATGCCCGCAAGGGCATTAAGATTTGAAATCAAAGAGACGACAGAGAACTTGGCGAACTATGTGTAGGAATCAATGAATGCCCGCAAGGGCATTAAGATCCAAAAACGCCAGCGGCCACGACGCAAAAGAACGCGTAGGAATCAATGAATGCCCGCAAGGGCATTAAGATGTCTGGTTTCACGAACTTCCACGCCATGCCGATTCGTAGGAATCAATGAATGCCCGCAAGGGCATTAAGATCCGCCGATGCCGCACTCCAGAAGCGCAGCATAGAACGCGCCGTAGGAATCAATGAATGCCCGCAAGGGCATTAAGATCCACAGGTAACGCGGCGGCAACGCCCGTTCCGGCTCGTCGTAGGAATCAATGAATGCCCGCAAGGGCATTAAGATTAGAACCGTTCGGTCTTGATCCGATGCATCTCACTCCGTAGGAATCAATGAATGCCCGCAAGGGCATTAAGATTTTCTCCTCTTTTCGCCTCTCATCCTCCAGGGCTCGTACCTTCGTAGGAATCAATGAATGCCCGCAAGGGCATTAAGATAGCCGGCCAGGAGGAAAAAATGCGGAAGAAAAAGAGCGGTAGGAATCAATGAATGCCCGCAAGGGCATTAAGATTCGCTAATGCAAGATTTGTTCCCCCAATCTTGTATGCGGCGTAGGAATCAATGAATGCCCGCAAGGGCATTAAGATCGTACTTTGCGCCCGCCGGCTGGCGCTAAGATAGCGCTAGTAGGAATCAATGAATGCCCGCAAGGGCATTAAGATGTTACCACGCAGATTTCCCATTGTGCTATTTCGCGCAGGTAGGAATCAATGAATGCCCGCAAGGGCATTAAGATTCCCGAGCCGGTAGGGTAGGGTGGGTGGGAACATTGTGCCGTAGGAATCAATGAATGCCCGCAAGGGCATTAAGATACGGCAGCGTCCATAGCGCTTATGCCGCCTCCGTCCAGGCGGGTAGGAATCAATGAATGCCCGCAAGGGCATTAAGACACGCATGTGAAGTCTTCTATAAGGTTGTGAGGCGCGAGGGGGTAGGAATCAATGAATGCCCGCAAGGGCATTAAGACCGCCGTGCGCCGTCAAGGAAGCGCACGGTGTCTGCTATTAGTAGGAATCAATGAATGCCCGCAAGGGCATTAAGACTTTGACGTGAATGAACCTGTAGGTGCCGCGGGTGGCACAAGTAGGAATCAATGAATGCCCGCAAGGGCATTAAGACCCCACGTCCAGGGATTGTAGCCAAGGCTGATGGCCAAGTAGGAATCAATGAATGCCCGCAAGGGCATTAAGACACTTTCACGCTCCACTCTATGATGTCTTCCCCACGGCGAAGGTAGGAATCAATGAATGCCCGCAAGGGCATTAAGACGAACATGTCTCTGCTACTTTCCCAAAGCACACCACAGAGGTAGGAATCAATGAATGCCCGCAAGGGCATTAAGACGGGTCACACCCCAGCTCCATCGCCAGTTTATAGGTGTGTAGGAATCAATGAATGCCCGCAAGGGCATTAAGACGTTAGCGCCGGTGCCGCCTCTCACCGGCGCTCCACTTCATAGTAGGAATCAATGAATGCCCGCAAGGGCATTAAGACCCACTATCTCAAACCGGGCCCTCGCGCGCCCGGTGCTAGTAGGAATCAATGAATGCCCGCAAGGGCATTAAGACCTAGAGGATGTTGGGGAGTATGAGAACGGGGATGGCAACGTAGGAATCAATGAATGCCCGCAAGGGCATTAAGACCCAGAAAACGGACGGGCTCGGGGACCCGTCCCTGTCATAGTACGGTAGGAATCAATGAATGCCCGCAAGGGCATTACATTTAAGAGAGGGCGCTTCCCTGTCCCAGGCGGAGAGCGCCCTTTGCTCTTGACTTCGCGGTGAATTTCACGTATAATATGGGCAACGCTGGTTGAAATGGGCGCTGCCCTTCTTTCTCTCATCACCTCTACCGCTCCTTTACCCAGAGCCTCCCCATAGCAACCGGCCCCCGTTGCGCACGTCGTACCGTCCCTTGACAGCCTAGCCCGCTCGCGGTGGCTCAGTCGGCATCATCCTGCCAGAGTGAGGATGCCCAAAACACCCAAATATCTGTCATTGACAGAAAATCCCAACCTGGTCGGGGCCCTGCCGCGCAGCCTCATGAATCTGAGACTGGAGAAGTTCGACTTCGCCACGACCCGGCTCTGTGAGCCGGGAGACCGTGAATTCCAGACTTGGCTGAGTAGTGGTGTGCGCTACTTGTGGAGCACGGGCTGCAGGTGCGACGCTCCGCCCATCTGGGAGCGCATCTGGCCTCTGGGCGGCACCCTTTCCTCCCAGGGCGACATGACCGATTACACCTTCCGCTCCGGCACCTTCAGCACCGCTGTCACCGTCACCCATACGCCGCTCTCGTCGGGCCCTCCCGTCCTCCTGGACGAGGCGCCGCTGGCCGCGGGCGCGCCGCCGGCCAAGCGGCTGGCCGGCATCCGTCACTACTACCAGGTGAGCGCGGTGAACGACAGCGGCCAGCCGGTGACGCCCACCCTCCCCTACACCGTAACCGTTGGCTACAGCGTGCTGGACCTGGGCGGGGTGGTAGAGAGCACGTTAGCGCTCTACCGTTGGGATGGGGCGCGCTGGGTGAAGGAGCCGACGAGCCGGGTGGATATGGCGCAGGACCAGGTGATGGCGACTCCCAACCGCTTCTCTACGTGGGCGGTGCTGGGCGAGATGGAACGCACCTACCTGCCGCTGGTGAGACGCTAGGGCTGCCCGGTTTTGAGCCGTCGCCCTTAACAGCAGTGACCACAACCCGAGGAGGATCTTATGCGAGGGCGTCCCATCTTCATGTTGGCTCTGGCCGTCGTCTGCCTTTGGGCGATCCCTGGGCCGGCGGCGCCGGCCGCCACGCAGGCAGGCGGCATCACCGAGTTCCCCATCCCCACCTCCGGCAGCAGGCCATTGGGGATCACCGCCGGGCCCGACGGCAACCTCTGGTTTGTTGAATCGGTAGGCAACAAGGTCGGGCGGATCACGCCTACGGGCGCCATCACCGAGTTCCCCATCCCGACGGCCAACAGCGCGCCGATGGAGATCGTTACCGGCCCGGACGGCAACCTCTGGTTCACCGAGTACAACGGCAACAAGATCGGGCGGATCACGCCTGCGGGCGTCATCACCGAGTTCCCCATCCCGACGGCCAACAGCGCGCCGGGGAGCATCGCGCGCGGGCCGGACGGGAGGCTCTGGTTTTGCGAGGACAACGGCAACAAGATCGGGAAGATGAGCACATCGGGCGCGGTGGTGGCCGAGTACACGATCCCGACCGCGGCCAGCAGCCCTTCCGGCATCGCCGTCGGCCCGGACGGCAACCTCTGGTTCACCGAGTACAACGGCAGGAAGATCGGTCGGATCACAACGGCCGGCGTCATCACCGAGTTCGCCGTGCCCAGCGGCGGCAAACCCCTGGGCATCACCCTCGGCCCGGACGGTAACCTCTGGTTCACCCTCATCCTGGGCAACCGGATCGGGCGCATCACCCGGACGGGCGTGATCACCGAGTTTGGGCTCCCCACCGGCAGCAGCGGCCCGACAGGGATCACGGCCGGGCCCGACGGCCACCTCTGGTTTGCGGGGAACTTTGACAACACCATCGGGCGGTTGAACCGGCTGGGAGGACTGAAGGCGAGTTACCAAGTTCCCACGGCCGGCAGCGGCCCGACGCTCATCACGGTCGGGCCCGACGGCCACCTCTGGTTCACCGAGTACGACGGCAACCAAATCGGCAGGCTGACGATGCCGCGCTCGCGCTACCTGCCGCTGGCCCTGCGATAGGGCCAGCGGCGCGAGCCTCGTCATCGGCCTCACCGACCCTCATTCCTCGGCGGAGGCGGGTTATGCGCGCATACCCTTGTGCCCAAGTTGCCCTCATCGCGGCCCTGCTCGCTTTGCTAGCAGGGCCGATCGCCTACGTGGAGACCTCGCCCGCGGTCGCCGGCGCGACCGTTTGAGGCGATAGCCCAGCCCGCGCCGTTTGGCGGCGTGGGGCTGCGGATGTATAATCTGAGCCAAGAACGGGGCCGGCCATCTCGTAGGATCCGGGGTGGGGGCCCGAAGGAGCGCCGGAACCATGAAGATCGCCGTCTCCGGCAAGGGGGGTGTCGGCAAGACGACCCTCAGCGCACTGTTGGCCTACGCCTTCGCCCAGGAGGGGCACCACG
This sequence comes from Anaerolineae bacterium, assembly GCA_034434975.1. GTDB lineage: Bacteria > Chloroflexota > Anaerolineae > JADYZS01 > JADYZS01 > JADYZS01. The sequence continues at coordinate 12,830 of DAOTYP010000051.1, forward strand.
TGACGGTGATAGACGCGGATCCTACGCCCAACCTGAGCGCCGCCTTGGGCGTCCCCGCGTCGTTGCGCGAGAGGATCGTGCCGATCACCGAGATGGCAGACCTGATTGAGGAGCGCACGGGCGCGCGGCCGGGCTCCTTCGGCGGGTTCATCCGCCTGAACCCCGAGGTGAGCGACATCCCCGACCGCTTCGGCTTGGTGCATCGGGGCATCCGGCTGCTGGAACTGGGGCGGGTGCGGGGTGGCGGCACGGGGTGCATGTGCCCGGAGAACACCTTGCTCAAGGCCCTGGTCAGCCATCTCCTGTTGTCGCCCGATCAGGTGGTCATCTTGGACATGGAGGCGGGCGCGGAGCATCTGGGGCGGGGCACGGCCCAGGCGGTGGATGCCTTTCTGATCGTGACCGAGCCGAGCCTACGCAGCCTGACCATCGCGCAGACGATCACCCGCCTGGCGCGCGAGATCGGCCTGCGGCGCATCTTCCTGGTGGGGAACCGGGTGGAGGGCGAGGAGGATCGCGCCTTCATCGCGCGCCACGCGCCGGAGGGTGTGCCGGTGCTGGGCTACCTGCCGCTGGACGAGCGGGTATTGCAGGCCGATCGTCGCGGGGAGGCGGTGTTTGACGCCGCGCCCGAACTGGTGGCGCAGGCGCGCGCGATGGTGCGCGCCTTGGCCGCGAACGCCCAAGGCCGCTCGTGACTTCCCGCTTAGGCGATGGGCAGCGCGAGGGTGAAGGTGGCGCCACGACCGGGGATCCCCTCGCTCTCGGCCCAAACGCGCCCGCCGTGCAAGTTGATGATGTGGCGGACCAAAGCCAGGCCAATCCCCATGCCGCCGTAGCGGCGGGTGCTGGATCCGTTGACCTGGTAGAAAAGGTTGAAGATCTCCTCCAACCGGTCGGGCGGGATGCCGATCCCCCGGTCGGAGATGGAGAGGCAGACCTCTTGGCCCTGTTGCCACGCCTTGATGAAGATCGTTTTCGCCTCGCCGCCGAATTTGGCCGCGTTGTCCAGCAGTTGACCGAGGGCCTGACACAGCCGCGCCGCGTCGCCTCGGATGCGAGGCAAGGAGGCGGGAACCTCCACCTGAACGTGCATCTCTTGCTTCTGGCCGCTTTGCCAACGTTCCAGAGCGGTCTCTGCCAGCGTCTTCAGGTCTATCTCCAGCCAGGCCAGGTCCTCGCGGGTCAGGGTCTGCAGGGTCAGAAGGGCGTCCACCAGACGGTTGAGGGTGTAGGCGCGGTCCAGGATCACCTCAATGGCGTGGCGCTGCTCGGCGCTGAACTCAAGGCCCTGCAAGATCCCGTCAACCAGGAGCTCGCCGTAGCCGATGATCTGGGTGAGCGGGGTGCGCAGTTCGTGGGAGACGTTGGCGATCATCTCATCCTTGGCCGCGAGGGCCTTGCGCAGCATGGCGTTGGTTTCTTCCAATTGGTGATGAAGCCGGGCCTGCCGGAGGGCGATGGCCAGTTGGGTTGATATCTCTTGGGCGACCTCTACCTCTTCCGGCGCGAAGGAATGGGGCTCGGCGCAGCCCAAGGTGAGCAGGCCGACCAGTTCTCCCTCCGTCCGGAGAGGGACCGTCATGTAGGCGCGCAGCCCCTCCTGCAGGAGCCTCCGTTCCGCAAGCGAGGGAGCCGGGAGGCTCGTGAGATCCTCCACGGTCAGAACTCGCCCTTCTCGCAACTCCGGCAGCCGCGGAAAGTCCTCCAAGGGATAGACATCGCCTCCTTTGAGGCCGAACTTGCCTTCCGCCTCCAAGGCGAGGAGGCGAACGTTTTGTGCGTCGGCGTCAAAGAGGAGCACACCGGCCCCTCGGCAGGCCAACAGGCGGCAGACGTACCTCACGGCTGCCTGGGCGATCTCCTCCAGCGTCCGCGCGGCCAGGATGGCCTGGTCCATCTTGTGGATCGCTTCCAGGCGTTCGTTGTAACGGCGCAGGGCGGCTTCCGCCTTCTTCTTATCGGTGATGTCGCGGCCGATGCCCACCAGGCCGATGACCTTCCCTTCCTCATCACGCAAGGGCACTTTGGTGGTGGAGATCCAGCGCAGGTTCCCGGCCGCGTCCCTGACCGGCTCCTCCCGCCCGATGAGGGGTTCCCCCCGCGTGAGGACCTCCCTCTCGTCGGCCAGGTAGCGGTCCGCCAGTTCCGGCGGGTAGAAATCGTGGTCGGTCTTGCCTAGGAGGTCTGCCGGCGTTTTTGCTCCCATCACCTGGGCGACGGCGACGTTGGCGATGAGGAAGCGGCTCGCGGCGTCTTTGACGTAGATGAAATCGGGCATGTTATCTATCAGCGTGCGCAACAGATCGCGTTCCTGCGCCAACATCTCGTACAGTTTTCGTTGGGCGGCGCGTTTCTGCGTCGCCTTCGCCGGTTGGGCGGTCTGGCGTGACGAATGGGAAGACATGTGATCCTCCTCTTCTAGCGGGCGTGGCCCGTCACAGCGTCGTGACTTGCCGTCGGGAGGTGGCCGCGGCTTTGCAGCCAGGCGGCGAGTTCAGAGGTAGCCGCCTCGGACCGCGCCATCCGTCGGATGAGCGCCTCCGGTTTAGAGGGGGGCGGCGCTCTCGGATGAGAGCGGCAACTTGATGAAGCCAATAAGTCCATGTTGCACCCCGGACAGGCGGGCGTCCATGGGACATTGATCTTGGCCCCAGTGGCAGGCGGGCTGCCTGAGCAGCTGAGGTTACGAGTTATGGTATAATGTTTGGCGGCGCGGTCGTCTTCTGGGCGCGCCCGTAGGTGAAGGTCAACTCGCGCAGCCTGGCGGCCACCGCGTCGGTCAATGCGCCGGGGAGGAGGCGCCAGCACCAGTTGGGCGGGCCGGAGAGGCTGGGCGTGTTCATGCGCGCCTCGTGCCCCAGGCTGAGGAGGTCTTGCGCGGTGGTGATGGCCGTGTGGGCCACGGAGGCCCAGGCCAGGCGGATCAGGTCCCAAGCGATGTCGGAGCCGTCGCGGCCCAGGTAGCGGCGGGCGAAGTCGCGCTCCTGCTCCGTAGAGGTCACCTGATACCAGCCGACGGCCGTGTCGTTGTCGTGGGTGCCGGTATAGACGACGCACTCACGGGTGAAGTTGTGGGGGAGGAAGGGGTCGTCGGGGTCGCCGCCGAAGGCGAATTGGAGCACCTTCATCCCCGGGTAGCCGAACTCGGCCTCCAGGGCTTCCACGCCGGCGCGCGCTTCCTCGTCAAAGTCGCCCAGGTCCTCGGCGATGATTCCCACCTCGCCGAGGGCTGCGGTGACGGCATGGAAGAGGGCGGCGCCGGGGCCGAGGACCCAGCGGCCGTTGACCGCCGTCTCCTCGCCGGCCGGGATCTCCCAATAGTTGTAGAAGCCGCGGAAATGGTCTATCCGCACCACGTCGGCCAGGGTGAAGGCGGTGCGGAAGCGGGAGAGCCACCAGGCGTATCCGTCCTCGGCCATCACATCCCAGCGGTAGAGGGGATGGCCCCAGAGTTGGCCGGTCTGGCTGAAGTAATCGGGCGGCACGCCGGAGACGACGGTGGGCTGGAGGTTCGCGTCAAAGTGGAAGAGGTGGGGGTTGGCCCAGACATCGGCGCTATCCCTGGCGACGAAGAGGGGGATGTCGCCGATGATGCGCACCCCGCGCTCGTTGGCGTAGCGTTTGACGGCGAGCCACTGGGTGAAGAACAGCCATTGGCGGTACTTTTGGCTCTCTATCCTCTCGCGCAAGGCGCTTCGCCAATGGGCCAGCGCCTCCGGCCGGCGGGTGGCCAGGGGGCGCTCCCACTCGTACCAGGGGCGGCCCCGGTTGGTTTCCTTGAGGGCCATGAAGAGCGCGAAATCGTCCAGCCAGAAAGCCTGTTCCTGGCAGAAGCGGGCGAAAGCCGCGCGCGCTTCGTGGGAGGCCTGGGCTTGGAAGCGGGCGAAGGCTCGCTCCAGGAGGTCGATCTTGTAGCGGATGACCGGCCCGAAATCCACCCGCTCGGTTGGGAAGGTAGGCGCATCCGCCAGGTCTTCCGGCAGGAGGTGGCCTCCTTCCAGGAGTTTCTCAGGGCTAATGAGGAGGGGATTGCCGGCGAAGGCGGAGAGGCCCTGGTAGGGGGAGTCGCCGTAGCCGGTCGGGCTGAGGGGGAGGATCTGCCAATAGGACTGGCCGGCGGCGGCCAGGAAATCCACGAACCGATAGGCTTCCTTGCCCAGGTCGCCGATGCCGAAGGGGCTGGGAAGCGAGGTGGGATGGAGCAAGATGCCGCTGCGACGTGGGAACCTCATGCGACTCTCCGTTGGGTAGGTTTCACCGAGCAGATTAAATAATCATAATAATTATAACACCCTTTTGCGCTTTGCGCATCTAACGCCAGCGGGTGATTTTGACCTTGCAAGGAGGGTGGTATCGCACATGGCGAAACGGACCGTTCTCGTCGTCGGCTCCGGTGGGCGTGAGCACGCCATCGCCTGGGCTCTGACGCGCTCGCCGGAGGTGGGCCAGGTCTTCATCGCGCCGGGGAACGCGGGCACCGATGCGCCGCCCCGGATGCAGAACGTCCCCCTCAAGGCGGATGACGTGGCGGCGCTGCGCGATTTCGCCCGCGCCCGGGGGGTGGACCTCACCGTGGTGGGGCCGGAGGCGCCCCTGGCCGTGGGGATCGTGGATGCGTTCCAGGCGGTGGGCTTGCGCTGCTTCGGGCCGACCCGGGCGGCGGCCCAGGTGGAGGCGTCCAAAGCCTTCGCCAAGGCCCTCATGGCCGATGCGGGCGTCCCTACGGCCCGCTACGCGGCCTTCAGCGATTACGCCGCGGCCCTGGCCTACGCGCGCCAGTACGACGGGCGGGTGGCGGTGAAGGCCAGCGGGCTGGCCGCGGGCAAGGGGGTAACGGTCTGCTCCTCCCTGGAGGAGGCGGAGAGGGCGCTGCGCGCGGCGCTGGTGGAGCGGGTCTTCGGCGCGGCGGGCGAGACGGTGGTGGTGGAGGAACGGCTGGAAGGGCCGGAACTCTCCCTTCTGGGCTTCAGCGATGGGCGCACGGTGGTTCCCCTGGCGCCCGCGCGGGATCACAAGGCCGCGTACGACGGCGACCGCGGGCCGAACACCGGTGGCATGGGGGCCTTCGCGCCCGTGCCCGACGTGGGCGACGTGGAGAGGCTGGCCGACCTGACGCTGCGGCCCGTCGTCGCGGCCCTGGCGCGGCGGGGCACACCCTACGTCGGCGTCCTCTACGCGGGGCTGATGCTCACCCAGGAGGGCCCCAAGGTGCTGGAGTACAACTGTCGCCTGGGCGATCCGGAGGCGCAGGTCCTTCTTCCTTTGCTGGAGACCGACCTGTTGGCCTTGGTGGACGCGTGCCTGGCCGGGGACCTGGAGCGCGTGCCCCTGGCTTGGCGCGCGGGTGCGGCGGCTACCGTGGTGTTGGCAAGCGGCGGCTATCCGGGCGCTTACCAAGTGGGATTGCCTATACAGGGGTTGGAAGAGGCGGCGAGGATGCCGGATGTCCTCATCTTTCACGCGGGCACGAGGCGGCAGGACGGCGAGGTGGTCACGGCGGGCGGGCGCGTCCTCAACGTGACGGGCTACGGGCCGACGCTGAGCGACGCGCTGGCGCGGGCTTACGCGGGGGTCGGGCGCATCACCTTTGCGGGGATGCACTATCGGCGCGACATTGGCCGGAGCGTGGTGGGGGCGCCCATCACCGAGGGTTAGGACCGTCGCAGGCCGCCGGTGAGGAGGGTTCAACCTTCAGGGTAGCGCGTAGGGGAAGAACTGTCTGGGATCGTGGGTTTTGTCCTTGACAATCCTGTTCTCCTGTTATATGATGTGTTATACGACATCTTAGGTGATGTGTGAGGGGGACTAGGGCGATGGCGCGCTATTCCTTGAGTTTGCCGAGCCAACTGAAGCAGCAGGCGGAGCAGTGGGCGGCCAAGCAAGGGGTTTCCCTGAACCAGTTCGTGCTATGGGCTGTGGCAGAGAAGGTGGGAGCGCTCAGCCAGCAACTGGACGATCCGGCTTTTCCGCATGTAACCTATCGCCGCGGGGCCAGCGGCCAGCCGATGCCCGTCCTGCGCGGCACCGGCATCCACGTCCACGCGATCGTGGCGGCGGCCCAGCAGTGGGGGCTATCCCCAGCCCAGATCGCCGCCGAATACGATCTGACCGAGGCTCAGGTGAAGGACGCCCTGGCCTTCTACGAGGCCCATCGCGCCGAGGTAGAGGCGGCGCTAGCGGCGGAGCAGGCTTTAGAGAAGGCCCGTGCCTAAACCGCGCCTGCATTTAGACGCTGACGCTTCTATCAAGGTGTTGCATGTGGCTTTGCTGCAGCGCGGGCACGACGTGACGAGGACACCGAATGAGTGGATGCCCTTGGATGCCAGCGATGAGATGCAGTTGTTGGGGGCAACGGCACAAGGGCGCTGTCTGTTCACCTTCAACGTTCGTGATTTCCCGGTTTTGGCACGACGCTACACGCGGCACGGTGGCATCATCCTGGCCGCCCGCAGGAGTTGGAGCCTTGCCGAGTTGATCACGGCTTTGGACCGCCTTCTTTCCGAGACGGATGCGGCTGCTTGGGTTGGTCAGGTTCGTTGGCTAAACCGGTGGCGTGGGGGATAGCCTAGAAAGGCGCTCATGTCTCCTTTGACCTACCGCGAGGCGGGCGTGAACATAGATGCGGGCAACCGCGTCGTGGAGATGATCCGTTCGGCCGTGCGGCGCACCTACGGTCCGGAGGTGCTGTGGGGCATCGGCGCGTTTGGCGGGCTCTACGATGCCGCGGCCTTGCGCGAGATGACTGCGCCCGTCCTCGTCGCCTCTACCGACGGCGTGGGCACCAAGACCAAACTGGCTGCCGCCCTCAAGCGCTACGACACCGTCGGTCAAGACCTGGTGAACCATTGCGTCAACGATATCCTGGTGCAGGGGGCGCGTCCCCTTTTCTTCTTGGATTACTTCGCCGCGTCCAGGCTGAGCCCGGAGATCGTGGCCGAGGTGGTGGAGGGTTGCGCGGCGGCGTGCCGACGGGTGGGGTGCGCGCTGCTGGGGGGCGAGACGGCGGAGATGCCGGGGGTGTACGCGCCCGGCGAGTTTGATCTGGCGGGGACCATCGTGGGGGTGGTGGAGCGGGGGGAGGTGATTGACGGCTCTCGCATCAAGCCGGGCGACGTCCTCATCGGCTTGGCGTCCACCGGCCTCCATACCAACGGCTACTCGCTGGCGCGGCGCATCTGCGCCGGCCACGACCTGTGGGTCTTCAGGCCGGAACTAGGGGGGTCGCTCCTCGGCGTCCTCTTGGCCGTGCACCGTTGTTATCTGCCCCATGTAACCGCCCTGCGCGCGGCAGGGGTAGAGGTGCGCGGTTTGGCGCACATCACAGGTGGGGGGCTTGTGGACAACCTGCCGCGCATCTTCCCGCGGGGGCTGGGGGCGGTGATCCGGCTCGGCTCCTGGCCGGTTCCCCCGATCTTCCGTTGGCTGCAGCGCGTGGGCGACGTGCCCGACGACGACATGCGTCGCACGTTCAACCTGGGCGTGGGGTTGGTGGCCGTGGTGCCGCCTGAGGAGGTGGAGGCGGCCCTGGCCGTGCTGCGCGATCCATCCTTGCCGGGCGACGCTTGGGGCATCGGCGAGATCGTGCCGCGCCCCGGCGTCGCGTTCATCTCAGGCTGAGAGGTTCCTCTGATGTCGGACATGGCGTCCCTGGCTCGCCTGGCCGTCCTCGTCTCCGGCTACGGCAGCAACCTGCAAGCGATCCTGGACGCCTGCGAGGCGGGCGTGCTGCCCGCGCGCGTCGTGGTGGTGGTCAGCAATCGGCGCGGGGCCTACGCGCTGGAGCGGGCACGCCGGGCGGGCGTCCCTGCGCTCTATCATCCGCTGAAGCCGTACACTGATAGCGGTCGCAGTCGCCAGGAGTATGATGAAGACCTGGCGGGCCTTCTCAGGCCGTATGCGCCGGACTGGGTGGTGTTGGCCGGCTGGATGCACGTCTTGAGCCAGGCCTTCCTGCGCCATTATCCGCATCGGGTGGTGAACCTGCATCCGGCGTTGCCGGGCCAGTTCCCCGGCGTAGACGCCATCGCGCGCGCCTTCGCTGCCTACCAGCGGGGCGAGATAGAGGGGACGGGGTGCATGGTACACCTGGTTCCCGATGAGGCGGTGGATGCGGGGCCGGTGGTGGCGGTTGCGCCTGTGCCCATTTTCCCTACGGACACGCTGGCCGATCTGGAGGAGCGGATGCACCGCACGGAGCATCGGCTCTTGGTGGAGGCGCTGTGCGGGCTTCTGTCGGGTTCCCAGGCTGAGGGGGAAGAGCGGCCCGGCGTTTCTTCGCATAGCGATAAGACCTAAAAGCCAAAGCGGATACGACAAAGGGGCAAAGTATATGGCTATGCGAAAAACATCGCGACACTGTTCGCATCGCCTCGGCAACGGCCGGTAGGCGAGGCGGCGCAACCGCAGGCGGCTCAGGCAGGCAAGCGGGACGGCGAGGGACGGAAGGAAGGTTGGAGGGGAGGCCACGAGCCCTTGAGCCCTTCCGAGGGAAGGGGGTGCCCCCTGCGGTCGCGGCAGGGGGGGGTGAGACGCTGGCCTGGCCTATGCTTGCAATCGGTATAATATATCTTATACGAGGCAAAAGAGAGGAGCAAAGGCAGCCCTCGCGGCGGCCTACGACGCCTAGAACCCGACATAACGAGCGGCGAAGCCCGCCGCCTTTGCCGGGGCTGCAACGGCGTCGCGCCGCTGGGAACAGCCGGCGGGCCCCCGGGTCTGGACCTCGCCCGCTCAGGGCCATCTAGCCTGCGCCCTGTCGGTCGCTCTCCCCCGCCTCGGCGTCGCGCGCCCGTATTTTATGTCAATATCTGTCCACGTGAACGGTTTTTGACATAATCTACGACGCGCAGGCCGCGCCCAACCCCACGCCGACGCGCGCTACGCGGATCCCTGCCCCCAGGCGATGTTCAATCAGCCGCGGGCGAGCCTGCCCAGACCCAGACGGGGCGCTACGCCCTCGTTCACCCCCGTGCCCCCTACCCCATGAATGCGAACCGGCCCGTCGTTATGTAAATGAAAGCGAGCGAGGCCCTCTTGACAAGGGAAGAAACCTGTGTTATAATCCACACAGACTGGTATGTATCACAGACTAGTTTGCAGACATGAGGGATGGCATGGGCCCGGTGTCGGGGGACGTGGACGAGGCCAGGAAGCGCGCCTACCGCTACTGGTATGAAGACGGCCTGAGCGAGGTCGCCGTCGGCTTCCTTTTCATCCTGATCGCGTTGGCGCTGGGGGTGCAGGCGATCCTCCCTGCAGGGTCCGCAGCGGCTTTCCTCAGCGAACTGGCCTTCCCCGTCGTGGTGATCGGCGGCATGTGGGCGGCCCGCCGCCTGGTGAACGCCGCCAAGGAGCGCATCACCTATCCTCGCACCGGCTACGTCCGCTATCGCCGCTCCGGCCCTCGCCGCCGCTGGCTTTCGGCCCTCATCGGCGGCGGCATGGGCGCGATCGCAGCGTTCCTGTTTGCCCAGGGCCCGGCCTCCTTGGCCTGGCTTCCCCTGCTGCAGGGGCTCATCGTGGGCGCGGTCCTCCTCTACACAGGAAGCCGGCTAGACCTGCTCCGCTTCTACGCGTCGGCGGCCCTCTCCGTCCTGATGGGCGCGGCGATCACCTTGGGCGGCGCGGCGCATCTGATAGGGAGCGCAGCGTACTTCGGCGGGCTAGGGGTGATGCTGGCGGCCATGGGCGCCTTCACCCTCCGCAGTTACCTGCGCCAGACGCAGCCCACCTCAGAAACGGGAGAGGGGTGAGCGATGACCGGCGACCTCCGCCACCTGGCCGACGTGGATCGCGTGTTGCACGAGCCGGCGCGGCTCCTCATCGTGACCATCCTCTACACGGTGGAAGGCGCCGACTTCCTGTACCTGCTGCGGGAGACGGGGCTCACCAAGGGAAACCTCTCCTCTCACCTCGCCCGCCTGGAGGGCGCGGGCTACGTGACGATTGAGAAGACCTTCCGGGGCAAGGTCCCCCTGACGATCTGCCGGCTGACCGAGAACGGGCGCGCCGCCTTCCGCGCCTATCGCGACCACCTGAAGCAGGTGGTGGAGAAGATGCCGGAATGACCACCACAAGGAGAACGAGATGACAGACGTAGCCATCCGCACCGAGAACCTGACCCGCCACTTCGGCGCCGTGCGCGCGGTGGACGGCCTTTCCCTCACCGTCCCTAGAGGGACCGTCTTCGGCTTCCTGGGCCCCAACGGCTCGGGCAAGACGACGACGATCCGCCTCCTCCTCGGCCTCCTGGAGCCGACCGGCGGGCGGGCCTTCGTGCTGGGATACGACACGCAGACGCAGGCGAACGAGATCCGCCAACGCAGCGGCGCGCTCCTGGAGCACTCGGGCCTGTACGAACGGCTGAGCGCCGAGGACAACCTGGAACTCTACGGGCGCATCTGGCACATCCCCAAGGCGGAGCGACAGGCCCGCATCCGTGAGCTCCTGACCCACGTGGGCTTGTGGGAAAGGCGGAAGGAGAGCGTAGGCCAATGGAGCCGAGGGATGAAGCAAAAACTGGCCGTGGCCCGCGCCCTCCTTCATCGCCCCTCCTTGGTTTTTCTGGACGAGCCAACGGCAGGGCTTGATCCAGTAGCGGCCGCAGCGTTGCGCGACGACCTGGCTTCCCTGGCCGCGCGCGAGGGCGCGACGATCTTTCTGACCACCCATAACTTGGCCGAAGCGGAGAGGCTGTGTGGGCAGGTCGGGGTGATCCGCCAGGGGAAACTCTTGGCCGTCGGCCACCCCGACGAACTGCGGGCCCGCAGCGGCGCGCCGCGCGCCGAGATCGTCGGCCGCGGGTTCAGCAGGGAGGCCCTCGCCTTACTACGCGCAAGGCCTGAAGTGGCCGCCGCCGAGGTGCACAACGGCCGCCTGGTCGTGGACCTGCGCCAGGAGACGAACCTCGCGCCGTTGATCAGCCTCCTCGTGGGAGCGGGCGCGGCGGTGGAGGAGGTCCGCAAGGGCCGAGCGAGCCTAGAAGAGGTATTTTTGACGCTGATGGAGGAAGAGAAATGATCGCCGACATCGGGGTGGTCCTCTGGAAAGAGGCCAAGGAGATCATGCGCTACGGCGGCAACCGCGGCTGGCTCAGTTTGCTGATCCTCATCGCCGTCTACGGCATCTTCATCCCCTGGCAGATGGGGCGCGCCTGGATAGAGGAACCCCTCGCCCTCCTCTTTTGGGCATGGGTTCCCCTCTTCCTGGTGTCCACCGTGATCGCCGACTCCTTCGCCGGCGAGCGCGAGCGCCACACCCTGGAGACGCTCCTCGCGACCCGCCTCTCGGACCAGGCGATCCTTCTCGGCAAGGTCGGCGCGGGCGTAGCCTACGGTTGGACGTTGACCGTGGTCAGCATGGCGGCGGGCGTCATCACGGTCAACCTGGCTTTCGGTCAGGGCCGCTTCCTCTTCTACCCCCTTGGCGCCGCCGCGGCCATGCTCGGGACGAGCCTCCTCGCGGCCGGCCTGATGGCCAGCGCGGGCGTGTTGGTCTCGCTGCGGGCCGCCACGGTGCGGCAGGCCGCGCAGAGCCTGAGCCTCGCCGTCATGCTCCTCCTGTTCGTGCCGATCTTCGGCGTGCAGGCCCTCCCGCCGGAATGGCAGGCGCGGCTCATAACCGCGGTCAGCCACCTCAACACCGCGCGGGCCTTCCTCCTCGCCATGGTTACCTTGGCGCTGCTCAACCTGGCACTCCTGACGGCGGCGAAAGCGCGCTTCCGTCGGGCGCGCCTGATCCTGGACTAAGGAGGCATCCCTCATGACGAATTGGCAAGGTTGGTGGATCTGGACGGGACAAAAGGTGGCGGAGCGCAACGCCTTCGTCCGCTTCCGCCGCTCCTGGCGCTACGACGGCGGGCCGGCCGTGCTCCACATCACCGCCGACTCGCGCTACGTCCTCTACGTGAACGGCGCCTACGTAGGGCAGGGGCCGGTGCGGGCATGGCCCGCCCATTGGCGCTACGACACCTACGACCTCACGCCGTACCTGAAGCGGGGCGAGAACGTCCTGGCGGTGCTGGTGCAGCACCTTGGCGAGGGGAACTTCCAGTACATCCCTGCCCCGCCCGGCCTCCTGGCCCAACTGGAACTGGCCCAGGAGACCATCGTCAGCGACGGCGCCTGGCGCGCCTCGCCCGACCCCGCGTTCATCTCGGTGGTCCCTCGCATCAGCGTCCAGCAAGGCTTTGAGGAACAGTACGACGCCCGCCTGGCCGACGACTGGACCCTGCCCGGCTACGACGACGGCGCCTGGCCCTCCGCCGTCCCCCTGCGCCCCGCCGATGACGGCTGGCATCGCGACCTGGCGCCCAGGGGCATTCCCTTCCTCACCCTGGAGCCCGTGCTCCCCCAGCGGGTGCTGAGCAAAGAGGCGGTCCGCTCGTTGCCGCACCGCTTCACCATCTACGCCAAGCCCTACATCCTCCCGGAGGATCACCTCTCCACCATAGGGTTCGCCCACGCCTACCTGGCCACTCAGGTTTGGTCGCCCGCCGAGGCCGACATCACGTTCCGCACCCCCCACAAACATCCCGGCCCTCTCAAGGTGAACGGCCAAGAGGTGAAAGAAGGCAGGGCCCGGCTGCGGGCGGGGTGGAACAGCCTGGTGGCGTCGCTGCGGGGCGCCCAACAGCAACTTTGGGAGTTCGTGGTGGTCATGGAGGGGCCGCCCCAACTCCGCTTCTGCGCGACCGCCGAACGGCCCGGCTCCCCTTGGGCCGTCGTAGGGCCCTTTGCGTTGAGCGAGGAGGAACGACAGGCGCAGGTGCGGCACGGCGACCCTGACCGCATCTTGGTCAACCCCCTCGTGCCGGAGGCCACCTGCGAGCGGGGCGAGGCCTTCTGGCGCGAGGGCGACGTGGCTCAGGTGGTCCATGAGCCGTTCTTCCAGCCGGTGCGCCCCGAACACCTCCCCGCCGCGGACGCCTTCGTGCAAGCCTACACGGACCAGGTGATAGACGGCGAGGTCCAACTGGCCGGCGAAGAGAGCCTCCTGTCGGGCAACGGGTGGGCCACCGTCTACCCCCTTCCCGACGGCAGCGACGTCCGCATCCTATTGGACTTCGGCCGCGAGGTGATCGGCTACCATCGCTTTGAGATCAGCGCCTCGGCCGGCACCGTCGTGGACCTGCTCAACTTTGAGTTCATCACGCCCAGCGGCCAATACCACCTCACCGAGGGGATGAACAACAGCGCCCGCTACATCTGCCGGGAGGGGCGGCAGGCGTACCAGACCTACGTGCGCCGCGGTTTTCGCTACAGTTACCTCATCTTGCGCAACCTCACCCGCCCCGTGCACCTGAGGCGCGTAGAGGTGCTCTTCAGCACCTATCCGCAAAGCCGCCGCGGCGAATTCCTCTCCTCCGACGCCAAATTGAGTCAAATCTGGCAAGTGGGCGCGCACACGCTCCGCTGCTGCGCCGAGGACACCTACACCGATTGCCCCGCCTACGAGCAGACCCATTGGGTGGGCGACGCGCGCAACGAGGCCCTGGTGGATTGGGTGGTGAACGGCGACCCACGCCTCTGGTATCGCTGCCTAGAGCAGACCGGCCAGAGCCTGGACCGCTCACCTCTCACCGAATCGCACGTCCCCAGCGCCTGGCAGACCATCCTGCCCCTCTGGAGCCTCCTATGGATGCGCTCTTGCCGGGAATACCTCCTCTTCACTGGCGACCGGGAAGGAGGAAGGCGCCTTCTGCGGTTCGTAGAGCGCAACGTGGACGGGATCGCTAAGCACCTGAACCGACAGGGCCTGTTTGAGATCCGCGCCTGGAACATGTTTGACTGGGCCGCCATGGACACCCCTTCCGCGGGCGTCGTTACCCACCAGAACTGCATGGCCGTCGGCGCCCTGCGCGAGGGAGCCGAGATGGCGGAATGGCTCGGCGAAGGCAACCTGGCCCTGCGTTGGCGCGAGATGGCCGACGCGCTGAGCCAGGCCATCAACGCCCACCTGTGGAGCGAGGAGAAGGGAGCCTACACCGACTCCTTGCGCGACGGCCAGTTCAGCCCCGTCTACAGCCAGCAGACGCAGACCGCGGCTTACATCTCGGGCGTGGCCACCGGCGAGCGAGCCCGCCGCTGCCTGGAGATCATGCGCAACCCGCCGGTGGGGTTCGTGCGGGCAGGAAGCCCCTTCTTTGAGTTCTTCCTCTTGGAAGCCTATCAGCGGGAAGCCGAAGAACAGGCCCTCCTGGATACCATCCGACGCGACTGGGGCTTCATGATAGACATGGGGTCAACCACCTTCTGGGAACTGTGGACCCTCTCCGACCTATGGAACGCCCCTAAAGATCGCCTGACGCGCAGTTACTGCCACGGCTGGTCGGCGGCGCCCACCTTCTTCCTCAGCACCTACACGCTCGGCGTGAGGCCGGGAGGGCCGGGCTTCCGACCGGTCATCGTGGAGCCGCACCCCGGCGACCTCCTCTGGTGCCGTGGGCGCATGCCCACCCCCCACGGCGACGTAGAGGTGCAATGGGAGAACAGGCCCGGCGAACCGTTCACCCTGCGCGTCCGCGCGCCGGAGGGCCTAGAGGTCAAGGTCCGCCTGCCGCGCGAGGGCACGGCCACGCTGAACGGGCGCGCGCTCCCGCCGGAGGCGCGCGGCAAACTTGACAAGTAAAAGGTTGTGCTTTATACTTTGTAGAAGACGGAGGGAATTTCGGGGAAGAGATCATGCCGCACGATCCGGATCGCATCCCCATGCGCGAACTGGAGCGCCTCACCGGCTTCCCGCGCGCCACGATCCTCTTCTACATCAAAGAGGGCCTGTTGCCGGAGCCGAAGAAGACCGCCCGCAACATGGCCTACTACGACCGCCGCTTCGTGGAGGGCCTCAAACTCATCCGCGAACTGCGGGAGCGGCACAACCTCACCCTGCAACAGACGAAACGGGTTCTGCAACGTGACAAGGGGGGCGTGGATGTCGCCCTGCTGCTGGACGTGCGCGACCGCCTCTTCCGTCAGATCGCATCCGAGGCCGATCGCCCCCCCGTCACCTGGCAACAACTCCTGGCCGAAACCGGCCTGGACGAGGCCACGCTGCAGCGCCTGGCAGAGATGAACCTGGTCTTCCGACACCCCTCCTCGCCAGAGGAGGGCGAAGCCCTCTACCACCACGACAACATCGTCATCGGGCGGCTGCTCAAACGGGCCATAGAACTGGGCATCCCGCTGGAGGCCCTCGCGCCGGTCGCCGGCACCCTCCACCGCATCGCTACCTTTGAGGTGGATATCTTCCTCCGGCACGTGGTCCAACCGATGCTCCAGCGCGGCGATTCTGCCGACCTGATCTGGGCTTCCGTCCAGGTCGGCATGAACCTGGCCCACTCCCTCGTCTCCCTTCTACACCTGCACACCCTCTACCGCCTCATCCTGGACACCCCATGGCCCGACCCGCTGGCCGACAAGGCGCCGATTCGCCCCCAGCCGCCGCCGCCCGTTCGTGCCTGACGAGCGGCCCGACGGTGTGCCCGCCGTCGGGCTCTTCTGCACCGCCAATCCAGTGCTAAGGAGGTAAACGCCATGCGCAAGTATCTCATCTTCCTCGTTGCCGTGCTCGCCGCAGCCCTGACGCTGGCCCCCGCCGCAGGGGCGCAGGCCCCTACGGCCCAAGAGGTCGTCCAGGCCTACTACGAGGCCCTGGGCAAGGCCGCCGCGTCGGGCGACCTGACGGCCCTGGCCAACCTCTTCGCCGACGACGCGACCGTCTCGGTGCCCGCCATCTCGCCGAAGCCCGTTCAAGGCAAGGCGATGATGCAGGCGGTCTTCGGCGGCATCCTCAACCTCCTCAAGGGGGCGAGCATCAAGGTAGACGACCTGGCGGTGGAAGGAGAGAAGGTAACCGTGCGCTACCGCCTGGTGGCCGCAGCCGCCCAGACCGAGGTGAAGGCGACGGACACCTTCACCATCAAGGACGGCAAAATCCAATCCCTCACCATTGAGGTCGCCGCAGAGACGCTCCCCAAGTCGCTCCCTGTGACGGGCGCGGCCGCAGGGAACCTGGCGCTGGGGCTTCTGACCCTGGCAGGTCTCGCATCCTTGGCCTTGGGCCGACGGTGGGCGAGGTAACATGTTTGATCGCATCGGCCGGTTCGCCGCTCAGCATCGTTACCCTATCATCATCTTCTGGGTCGCCTTCCTCGTCATCGTGACGGTCTTGGCTCCGGACCTGGCGGAGGTGGCCGTCTCGGAGCAGAGCGACTTCCTCCCCGTAGGCCAACCCAGCCTGGTCGCGGCCCAGATCGCCGCCGAATACTTCCCCGATCAGGCTTCGCCCAGCCAAGCCGTCCTCGTGGTGAAGAGTGAAGGAGGAACCCTGCGCGACGCGACGGCCCAGGCCTACCTGGCCGAGTTGACCGCCTGGCTGCAAAACGAGGCCGCGCCCGGCGTCATCGGCCAGGTCCTTTCGCCCACAGACCCCGCCCTGGCCAGTCGCCTCCTCAGCGCCGACGGGCAGGTAGGGATGATCTTCGCCAGCGTGCTCGGCGCGCCGCAGGAGAAGCGGGTGAAGGACGCGCTGAAAACCATCCAGGCGCGCCTAGATCAAGCCCCGCCGGGGCTGAGAGGATACGTAACCGGCAGCGCAGCCATCGCCAACGACTACCTGACGAGCGCGCTGGAGAGCGCGGAGAGCACCACCCTGATCACCGTCATCCTGGTCATCAGCGTCCTCCTCATCATCTACCGCTCACCGGTCTCGCCCCTCGTGCCGCTGCTGACCATCGCGATGGCCTACGGCATCTCGCGCCGCCTGGTCGCGGGCCTCGGCCTGCTGGGCTGGAAGATCTCCAGCTTCACCGACGTGTTCCTGGTGGTGCTCCTCTTCGGCGCAGGCACCGATTACTGCCTCTTCCTGGTCAGTCGCTTCCGCGAGTTCATGGCCGACCAACACCCCGGCCCCGACGCAGCGCGGCACACCATCGCCCGCGTGGGCGAGACGATCACCAGCAGCGCGGGCACGGTGATCGTGGGCATGGCCAGCATGATCTTCGCCCGGCTGCGGCTCTTCTCCAACACCGGCCCCAGCATGGCCATCGGCATCCTGGTCGCCCTCCTGGCCGGCCTGACCCTGACTCCGGCCCTCTTGGCCGTGCTGGGGCGCTGGGCCTTCTGGCCGGGGCAGCCACGCCATGCCCCAGAGGGCGACTTCTGGGGACGGTTGGCCCGCTGGGTCACGGCTAGGCCCTGGCTCCCTCTGGCCTTGGGGATCATCGTGCTGACGCCGCTGGCCATCTACGGCCAGGGCCAACGACGCACCTTTGACCTCCTGGCCGACCTGCCGCCGACGGTCCCCTCCAAGGCCGGCTTCCTCCTCCTCTCCGAACGCATGGGGGCAGGGGAGGTGCAACCTCTGGATGTCATCGTGACCGACATCCCGAACGCCCGCGGCCCGGAAGGGCTGGCGCGCATCCACGCGCTCACCCGCGCGCTCCTCCAGGTGCCGGGCGTGGCCGACGTGCGCAGCCTGACCCTGCCCGCCGGCCAGGAAGACCCGGCCCTGGGCGATGCCCTGCGCGTGGATAGGCAATTAGCGCGCCTCTCCGACCAGGTGGACGCCCTGCGCGCGCGGGCGAACGACCCGGCGGCCCTGGCCCAGATGAACGTGGCCGAGATCGCCGACGGCTTTCACGCCCTGCGCGCCTACCTGGACGACCTGGCCGCCGCGTTCCCCGACCTCGCCGCCGACGCGGATTACTGCGCCGCTCGCGACGCGCTGGATCGGCTAGAGGAAGGCTTCCAGGCAGGGCGACAACGCCTCCTCGTGAGCAACCAATTGACCGAGGTCGCCGCCGGCGTCGCCGACGCGCGCAAGGCATGGCGTCAGGCCGACCCGACGGCGCTCGGGAAAGCGGGACAGACGGCCGTGCAGCCGTCGGCCCTGCGATCTTACCTGCAAGGCCTGGCCCAGGCCTACCCTGCCATCGCCGGCCTGGACGGCTACCCGGACGCGCTGGCCGCCCTAGATCGGCTAGACGCGGCCGTGCAAAGCCTCACCGAGGCCTCGCGGGTCTCCACGCAGTTGGAGAGGATAGCGAAGGCCCTGGACGAGCAGGCGACGACCTTGGCCGACCCCGCGGCCCTCGCCCAACGGGCGGCCTCACCTGAGCCAGATCGGGCCGCTGAAGCCTTGGGCGCGTACTTGCAAGAACTGGCCCAGGCCTATCCGTCATTGGCGGCGCACCCTTCCTTCCGCTCCGCCGTCGGCCACCTGCAGCAAGCCCAGGCGGCCATCGGCCAACTGCAACGAAGCCTTCTCCTCAGCGTGCAACTGGAGGCCATCGCCCAGCGGCTGGCTGCCATGACGAAGGCGCTGGAGGATAACCCCCTTGCGCTCCTGCCCCAACCGGGTGAGCCGACCGCCTCCGAGCAGATGGCGGCCCTGCGCGCCTACCTGGAAGAAGTGGGCGCCGCCTACCCCACGCTCAAAGCGACGAAGGACTACCAGACCGCCTTGACCGCCTCGAAGGAGATGAGCGCGACGCTGCACATCACGGACCTGAGCCGGGCCGCCGACCTCATCGCCCAGGCCAAGAAGGTTTTGCCGACGCTGCGGGACGCGTTCACCGGCCTCGCGGCCACCGCCGCCCGGACGCTCCCCCAGGCGACCTTCCTGCCCCAGAGGGTACCCGGCGACGCCTCCGCCTTCCCGTCTGACCTCGCCACGGCGGTGGATGAGATCAGGGCCGCCGCCGCGGACCTGACGGCCCTGGCGCAGACCGTCCGCCAGGAGATGCCGGAGGCGACCTTCGTCCCCCAAACCGCCCTCCCCGGCGCGGAGGCGGCCGCGAGCCCCCTGTCGCTCCTGGACGCGAGCCTGGCCGACCTGGAGGCCGCGCTGGGACGGTTAGGGGCCGCGGCGGCGACGGCCTTGCCGGAGGCGACCTACCTGCCGACAGGCGATCTCCTCACGGCAGAGGCCCGCGCCGCCACCGCCGCGCTCCTGGCCGAGGCCGATGCCTTCCAGAGGGCCACGCGCGCGCTGGCCGACCGTATGGCCGCGCGCGAGGCCTTCTTCATCCCTACCGCCCTCGCCGCAAGCAACCAGGCCCTGACCCGCCTCCTGAACACCTACCTCGCACCCACCGGCGACGCGGCCCGCCTGCAGGTGATCCTGGCCGACGAGCCGTTCTCTCCCGCCGCGATGGACACGGTGGCGCGCCTGCGAGACGAGGTCGCCCGATCCAGCCGGGGCTACGTCAGCGGCGCCTCGGCCATCTTGTTGGACCTGCGAGAGGTGATGGACCGCGACTTCGTGCGGGTGATGACCCTGGTCCTGGTCGGCATCATCATCGTGCTAGTCCTCCTTCTCCGGAGCCTCGTCGCCCCAGCCTACATGGTGGCGACGATCCTCCTGAGTTACGGCGCGACACTGGGCATCACCCGCCTGACCTTTGATGCCATCCTTCACAAAGGCCTGACCTGGTGGGTGCCCTTCTTCATGTTCGTCCTCCTGGTGGCCTTGGGGATGGACTACAACATCTTCCTCATGGGCCGGGTCAAAGAAGAGGTGGCCGGCAACGGCACGCGGCCCGGCGTGGCCCGCGCCCTGCAGCGTACGGGGAGCATCATCACCTCGGCCGGCGTCATCATGGCCGGCACCTTCGCGGCGATGATGTCCTCCTCCCTCCTGGGGCTGGTGCAACTGGCCTTCGCCATCACCGTCGGCGTCCTGCTGGACACCTTCATCGTCCGCACCACGCTGGTCCCGGCCATCGCAGTCCTGCTGGGCCGCTGGAACTGGTGGCCGGGGAAGGGCCCCGGCCAGTGAGCCCCTTGCTCTGCACGCACCCTAAGCCCTAAAGGCCCTCGCGACCTTTAGGGTTCCTTTTTATCCCTACCGGCCCCTGTTAGAGTATCGCCGTGCCCGCTCCTGCGTCAACATTAGTAGCACAACATGTTTGATGGTCGCAGGAGGTCGGGAATGTCGCGCGCGGTGCCTGATCGGGGCCGGGAAAGACCATCCCCTCGTCTGACCTGGGGAGTAGGGGCGGCCTTGCTGATCTTTGCCATCGTCTGGGGAGGCTGGCTCGCCTCTCCCGGCGGCGCGGTGGAAGGGACCCCGCCGGCGCCAGACGGCCGGCCCACCTCCGGCTTCGGCCCAGAGGGCTACCTCGGCCCCTTCGCAGCCACCTACTTCATAGATTGGGACCCTCGCCTCTGCCAGCGCTTCACCGAGTTGGTCCCGGCCAGCGTGCAGCCCGGCCAATGGTACTGGCGGCTGATCCGGGCGCGCTGGTACGACGAGGGAGAGCCCCCCTTCAGCGGCCAGCACCACATCTTCGTGGACACGCTGAACGGCGCCGGCGCGCGCCAAGTCGGCGTGCCCATCCGCTTCTCCTGGTCGGGCGGATCGCAGACGGTGCTGACGGAGGCGAAGCCGGGGGAACCCTACGCGGCCAACTTCCCCATGTACGCCGTCGCCCCCGCCTACAGCGCGCAGCCGGCCGACGGCGCGCCCGCCGACCTGGTCGCCGGGATGGGGCTCGGCAACGTTCAGCACCCCGATTGGAAGATTCACACCAGTTACCTCCTGGTCTGGCAATGGACCCAGGCAACCGGCGACGCGCCGCCGTCGGTCTGCGGCCCCGGCGCGTCCACGCCGACGCCTTCCCCCACACCCTCCCCCTCGCCCACGAGCACGCCCACCCGGACGCCCACCCCCTCCCCGACCGCGCGCCCGACGCCGGTCGCCGCCGACGACTTCAACGACAACGCCCTGAACGCCGCCTTCTGGACGCCCGCCGTGTTCGGCTCGGGGCCGAGCATCGCCGAGACGAACCAGAGGCTGGAGATCCGCCACCCCGCCGACGCCGCGGGCGACCCCTTCGGGGCCGAGGCGGTGAGCGTCTGCCAACTGGCGGGCGACTTCGACATCCAGGTAGATTACCTCCTCACGGCATGGCCGTCGGCCAACGGCATCCGAGTCGGCCTGGTGGTGAACCCGAGCGACAGCAAGGTAGTGCGGGTCAGTTTCGCCAGCGGGGACGGCATCCCCGGCTACCCGAACGAAGTTTACCTCACCCACTTCGCCGACGGGGTGCGCGGCGTCACGGGGACGGGCGATGCGTCGGGCACGCTGCGGCTGGTTCGGCTGGGAGGCCTCCTCACCGGCTACTACCTGGGCGCAGAAGGCTGGGTGACCTTGCACACCGGCCCCGTCACCGGCGATGACGTGCGCGTCGCGCTCCGCTCCTGGGGCCACAGCCAGGTGTTTAAACATGTGGAGGTGCGAGTGGCGTTTGATAACTTCCGCATCCACCGCGGAGAGGTGATCTGCCCGTTTCGACCGGTGTATCTCCCTCTGACATTGCGGCGCGTGCCGTAGGGACAGGGCCGCGCCAGGAGGTGTGCCGTGTCCACAAACCGCGTGCTCGGCCTCGCGATCATCGTCGCGCTGGTGGTGATGGGCGGAGCGCTCCTATGGCGCCTCTGGCGGGGAGAACTGCGCGTCCCCTACGCCCAAGACGCGGACTACGAGGAGTGGCTGACCGCCACAGCCCGACCGGTGCTCATCCACAAGGTCTCGCCTGCGCTCGTGCGCCTGATGGACTGCGTAGAGGCGAAGGACCCCGACTGCATCTGTAACCCTTCCATCATGCCCGACCGATCCGAATTCCTGGCCGAGATCAAGGCGCGTCAACGTCAGGTGCCGGCAGGGCTGGCGTCGCTCCACAGCGCGCTGGACGACGCAGTCACAAAGTACCAACGCCTCCGCCAAAGCGTCCAGAGCTTCTGCGGCAGGGGCGCGAGCCTTTCCGGCATCCCCAGCTTGGCCAATGAACTGGAACGCTGCACCAAGGCACGCGACAAGGCGGCCGCGAAACTGGAAGCCTACGAACGTTGAGGGCGACGCGCCGCGACGAGAACATGCAACGGGGCAGGTCTGAGACCCGCCCCGTTGATAGAAACCGCTGCCACCTTGGACGAGGAGGCCCCTCGCGCCGGCTCACGCCGCTCGGCCGTTCACCTCAGCCGCGCCCTCGCTCCCAAAACCGCCACCAGGGGCGATGAGGCGGAGGCGCATCGGCCCGCGTGGCCAGGAGCATCCTCTGCACCCCCAGCGCTGCCGCCAACGCCTGGCGCAGGTAGTCCCGCTCGCCGCTCAACTGCTGCACCAACGCGTTCAGCTTCTCTACCTCGCCCTGCAACCGCGCGACCTGCCGCTCCAACTCAGCCGCATCCGGCGCGTCCGCCGGCCCGCCTCGCGCCGCCTCCCGTCGGTCCGGCTCCGCCCCTTCGCCGGGCCTGAAAAAGCCCGACAGGTCCACCATCCGGCCCGTCGGCGTCTCCACCGCCGGCAGCCGCCCCTCGGCCATCCACCGCCGCACGGTGCGCACGCTCTTGCCAAACCGACGCGCCGCCTCGGCCACCGTGACCACCAAGGGCTGCTCGTCTTCGCTCTCCACCATACCCACGCTCTCCGCCCAGCGTGCCAGCGCCCTCTATTATACCCCACCTCCGCCGCCGGCGGAAGCGGACAAACGGCCGCCCCGAGAAACCCTCCGCGACTAGTACCAGAGTCCTCTTTACGCCCCCCCTTGCTTCTGATATTCTGATCCTCAGAAAAACGACGGAGGTGGCCACCATGCGAGCCTTTGCCGTGCAGGTCGCGCAGCGAGGCTTGATCACCCTCCCCAAGCCCCTGCGCGACACCCACCGCATCCGCACCGGCGACACCATGACCCTCCTGGACCTAGGCGGCGTCTTCGTCCTCAGCCCGCGCGCCTCGCGGGTGGACTCCCTGGCCGACTCCCTGGCCGAACGCTGGCGCGCACGAGGCGAGACGCTGGAAAGCATGTTGCTGACCCTGCGCCAGGAGCGGGCCGACCTTGATTAAACGCGTCTTCCTGGATACGGGCGCGCTCTTCGCCGCCATCCTCGCGCCGGAAAGCGGCGCGCGCGTCCTCCTCAGGATGGGCGAGGCAGGCTTGATCTCCCTTTGGATCGGGCGCACGACCCTGCGCGAGGCCGACTGGACCCTGCGCCGCAAGGCGCCAGAAACCCGCCTAGACCTGGCCCGCCTCCTGGAGGCCGCCGACGCGCAGATCGCCCCGCAGCCCGACGTGGCGGCCCTCGCCCGCGCCGCCCCGCCCCAGGCCGACGCGCGCACCCGCTACATCTTGGCCGAGGCCCTCGCCGCGGAAGCCGATTACTTCGTGACCCTGACCCCGCAGCGCTACCGTCAAGGCCCCGACGAGAGCACCCTGCCGCTCCGCCTCGGCACGCCGACGGAGTTCCTGCAGGCCTTGCGGGCAGAACTGGGCCAGGGCGAACTCCTCAGATCGGAGTGAGGAAGACCATGAACGCCCTTGCCGGCTTTCTCAAACGCTCCTCCCTCTCCATCACCGGCGGGCTTCCGCGCGCGGAGCGACAACAAATCATCTCCGTTCTCCTGATGATAGGGATCGTCCTCATGGCCTCGCGCCTCCTCACCAACGGGTACGAGTGGCTTCGGACCTCCTCGCCCGAGCGGGCCACGCGCGTGGTGAGCGGCCTCGTCACGATCGTCATCTTCGCCCTCCTGTGGCGCTTAAACCGCCGAGGGAGCGTCCTCCTGGCCGGCCTCCTCTACTCGTTGACCCTCCTTGATGCCGCCTTCGCCATCTCCACCGACCCCGCCTGGCAGGACACTTTGATCCTCTACGCCTTGCCCACCCTTGTCCCCAGTTTCGCCATCGGGCCGGCCGCCTCGTTCATCTTCGCCGCGCTCTCCGCCGTAGCGCACTGGTTCTCCTTCCACCTCCGCGACGCGACGGCCACCTACAACTACACGATCGTGCCCTCCCTCTTCGTCCTGGCCGCCCTCTCCTGGTACGCCGCCCGATACGTAGAGAAAGCCCTGCACGCGGCCCGCCAAAGCAGGGAAGCGCAGCAGGAGACCGCCCAGACCTTGCAGGCGTTGATCCAGGCCTCGCCGCTGCCGATCATGACCCTCGACACCGACGGCCATGTGCGGATTTGGAACCCGGCCGCGGAGCGGCTCTTCGGCTGGAGCGCTGAGGAGGTGCTGAACGGGCCCGAGCCCATGATCCCAGAAGAAGCGGAGGCCGAGTGCGCCGCGCGGCGCGCGCGGGTACTGCAAGGGGAGACGATCACCGGCGCAGAGGCGCGCTACCGCAAGAAGGACGGCTCGCCCGTTGACATCGCCATCTCCGCCGCACCCCTGCGCAACGCCCGCGGCGAGATCAACGGCATCGTGGCCATCATGGGCGACCTCACCGAGCGCAAACGGATGGAGGAGGCCCTGCGGCAACAGAACGAATACCTGGTCGCCCTGCACGAGACGACCCTGGGCCTGATCAACCACCTGGACGTGGCCGACCTGCTGACAGACATCGTCGCGCGGGCCGCCGCCCTGTTAGGCACGCCCCACGGCTTCCTCTACTTGGTGGAGCCGGACGGGACAGGCCTCGCGCTCCGAGTGGGCCTCGGCGTCTTCCAGAAGTACGCCCACGCGCGGCTACGAAAGGGGGAAGGCCTGTCGGGCAAGGTCTGGGAGAGTGGCCGGCCCCTGGCCGTAGACGACTACAGCGCTTGGCCGGGCCGCTCGGCGCAGTTCGCCGGCGACCCGTTCCACGCGACGATCGGAGCGCCCCTCCCGGTGGGCTCAGAGGTCATGGGCGTGATCGGCGCGTCGTACACGGAGCCGGGCCGCACCTTCGGCCCGGCCGAGGTGGACCTCCTGAGCCGCTTTGCCCAACTTGCCTCCATCGCCCTGGACAACGCGCGGCTCCATGAGTCCTTGCAGGAGACCAACGCGCAACTGCGGGAGGCCCTCCAGGCCAAAGAGGAGATGATCCAAAACGTCTCCCACGAACTCCGCACCCCCCTGACCCTGATCAAGGGGTACGCCGAAACGCTCCTCGGAGGGGTCTTCGGCGAGTTGGACGAGAGGCAGCGCGAGGCGGTCGCGATCATCCTGCGGAAAGCCGAAACCCTGGCGCGGCTGGTGAACGGGCTGCTGACCCTGCAAACCTTCTCCGCCGAGGACCTGCGCCGCGAGCCTGTGGACGTGAACGACCTCCTGGCGAGCCTCGGCCGCGATTGGCGTCAACCAGCCCAAGAAGCCCAGGTGAAGGTGGAGGTCCGGCTCGCCGACTCGCCTCTGCGCGTGCAGGCCGACGCCGACCGCCTGCGCGAGGTCCTAGACCAACTGGTGGACAACGCGCTGAAGTTCCGCGGGGATGGCGGCCTCGTCCGCCTGGAGGCCGCCGGGGCGGGGAAGAAGGTCCGGCTGGCCGTCTCCGACGACGGCATCGGCATCCCGCCGGATAAACTGGGCAAGGTCTTTGAGCGCTTCTACCAGGTGGATGGCTCCAGCAAGCGGCGCTACGGCGGCGCCGGCATCGGCCTGACGCTGGCGCGCACGATCGTAGAGGCGCACGGCGGCCAGGTGTGGGCAGAAAGCCCCGGCCGCCTGGGGCGTGGCACCACCATCGTCATTGAACTCCCGTCCGCTTAGCCCTCCTTCTTCCCCTCTTCCTTCTCAGACTCAGAGTCCTCAGGCTCGGCGCTGGCCTTGCGAAACTCGCGAATGCTCTTGCCGATGGCCGAGCCGACCTCCGGCAGGCGGCCGACGCCGAAGATCAGGATGACGATCACCAGGATGATGAGGAGCTCCGGCAAGCCTAGCCGTGGAAACATGGGGCCTCCTTCTCCCACCCGAACGTTCAGGCCCATCCGCAGGGCCAGGGCCTGACGGGCATAGTATAGCCCCGAGGGCGGAATTTGTCCAGCCTTACAACCAGCCGTTCTCGTAGCACGTCTCGTACATCGCCACCACCTTCTCCGGCGCGGTGATCGGCTGGATGTTGTGGCACGGCGCCAGGATGTAGCCACCCCCCGCGCCCAGGATGCGCAGGTTATCCAACACCTCCTGGCGCACCTCCTCCACCGTGCCGAAGGGAAGGGTGTACTGGTTGTCCATCGCGCCGTGGAAGACCACCTTGTCGCCGAAATCCCGCTTCAGCCCCTCCCGATCCATCCCTTTGGACCGCCACTGAATCGGGTTCAAGATGTCTATCCCTGCCTGGATCAGGTCGGGGAGGATCGGGCGGCAGTTGCCGTCGTTGTGGTGGAAGACGAACGCGCCCGCCTGGTGGACCAGGTCTATCATCCGCTTCATGCCGGGGAGGAGGAACTCGCGGATCTGCCTCGGCGAGAACATCAGGTTGTTCTGATCGCCCATGTCCTCGGCCACGTAGGACAGCATCACCTGCCCCGGCAGTCGCTCAAAGATGCGGCAGGTCCCCTCGTAGGCAAGGTCAAAGAGCTTACCCAAGCAGTAGTGGACGATCTCGGGGTTCTCAATCAGGTCCATGAACGCCTGCTCCTGGCCGCGCAGGTTCTTGTAGATCAGGAACGGCTCGGAGCCGCCGCCGCGCACAGGGTACATCTCCCACCCCTTGATCTGTTGGGGAAGGTCGCTGTAGTCCCACCAATCGGGGCTAGGCCAGGTGTAATGGCGCTCTATCTCCTCCACCGAACGGTACCGGGCCAGCGGGTGATAGACGCACTCCGCATAGACGCCGCTGCCGTAGTTGATGTCTTGAAAGCGACAGCCGAACACGTCGGTGCCCGGCGGAAGCGGCGGCCCCACGTAGCGGGGCGCCACCGTGACGACGAAATCCACGTGCAGCCTGCGCAGCGCCTCTCGCTCCAGCTCAGCGTCGTTCCAATACTTCATGGTGACGGCGCTGTCGGTAGCCGTCGCGGGCCGACCGGGCTCCCCCGCCGCGCCCCGGTAGCCCAGGTAACGGAGGAGGCTGGCCGTGAACTCCGGCGTGGCCCAATAGTCCATCGGCACCCGGTCCGGCTTCTGACGGGTGAGCACGGCCAACCAACGTTCGCGTGGCGTCATGGTCTCTTTTGGCATACCTCTCCCTCCGGTGAACTCTGCATGATCTCGTTGTCGGCGAGGCCGAGTCTACGGGGTCGGCGTCGGCTGAGGAGTCGGGGACGGCTGGAAGAAGGAGCCGGGGAGGATGAGGCCGGTGCCCGCGCCCAACACCGGCGGCAGCTGGCCGTTCCAACTTTGGATCGCCTGCCAGCTGATCATCTCCGGCGTCAGGCTGGCCGCGATCTTCCGGTTGGCCTCGGCTTGGGCTTCGGCCTGGATGCGGATCGCCTCGGCCTGGGCCTGGGCGCGCACCTTGATCGCCTCCGCGTCGCCCTGCGCGATGCCGATGCGCCTCACCCGCTCCGCCTCCGCCTCGGCCTGCGCCTCCGTGATGCGCCGTTGCTTCTCAAACTCGGCTTGCTTCGCCAGGTATTGCTTGGTGATGATGTTCTCCGCCTCAATCTGCTTGTTCTCCACCGCCTGGCGGTAGGCCTCGGTGAAGATGATGGAGCGGAGGCCGAAGAAGGTCATCTCCAGGCCGTTCTTGGTCAGTTCCGGCCCTAGGAGGTTGGCGATGGCCTGTTGGGCCTCCTCCACGTCGCCCGAATAGAGCTGCGAGGCGGTAAACCGCTTCAGGGTGTTGCGCACAAGGGAACGGCTCTCGGCCTTGACCACCTTCTCTACGGCCCGCTCCTCCGTCCCCAGGTTTTGGGCGATGTCCGCGGCCCGCTCCGGCTGGATGCGGAAACGGATGGTGTAGCGGACGCGAATCTGCTGGCCGTCCGACGTAGCCGTGTCGGCCTCAATGTCGGGGTAGTCGGCCTGCGATTGCGCCGGATTCTCGCTCGTCTCGTAGGTGATCTCCTGGGTGCGGTAGGTGATGGTGTCTTGGATGAAGGGGATCTTCCAGTTGAGGCCCGGTCGGAAGGTGCCGACGACCCGACCGAACTGGGTCACCACCGCCACGGTGCCGTACTCTACCTGGGTGTACGAGTCCACCAGGGCCAGCCCGCCGAAGACGGCCAAGGCAACCAGGAGGCCGCTGAGGAAGGCAGTGCGCGCGCCGACGCCTTCCCCGCCGCGGCGGCCGCGCGCGGCGAAGAGGCCACCCAACAGCGCGGCCACGCCCCCGCCCAGGATGAGGGCAAGGATGATGGATGAGATCAGTTGTCCCACCTTTCAGGCTCCTTTCTGCTCGCGAGGTCTCTCGCAGGGTCTGCCCGCGCGGGTCCGACGGAGCCATTATACCACAGGGTCTCGCCAGGAGGTACAAAAGAGGGGCGTCATGTACCGAGGCCAGGGATGATCTTTTGAGCGTTGCGGAAGTAGAGCTTCTGCAGCACCTCCTCCGGCAGGCCGACGGCGTTCACCTTCCAGCGCCCGTGGACGGGGAAGAGAGGATGTTCAATCTGTCGCTCGTCGGTCTCAAAGAAGCGTCGGTGGGCCTCGTA
The DNA here is from genome assembly GCA_034434975.1 of Anaerolineae bacterium. Taxonomy (GTDB): domain Bacteria; phylum Chloroflexota; class Anaerolineae; order JADYZS01; family JADYZS01; genus JADYZS01. The sequence goes on from DAOTYP010000051.1 coordinate 41,131, forward strand.
GAAGCCTTTGGCAGCGGCCACATTTCTGTGGGCGGCCTCATCCATGCCGGGCCAGCCCAAGATCAGGTCGGAGCCGAAGACGATCCAATCCTGATGCTTCAGGAAAAATGCCCGCACCTGCTCCGGCGGGTGGAGGCCGATCTCGCCGAGGCGGGCCGAGGTGTCCACATAGAAGTTAGGGTAGCGGCTGAGGCAGGCGTCTAAGTAGCCCAGGTTCTCCGGATGCTCGCCAAAATGCGCGCCGATGAAGATCGTGCGAGGATGCCGCTCTATGACACGGTTGCGCTGGGCCAGCAGGGTATCGTGATCGGGGAAGCCCGGACCCCAGAAGCACCAGTCAGGATACCGTTGCAACTCTTCCCAGTACTTGTTGTTTTCGTCCGGTGGCTGGAAGAAAGCCAGCGGGTCCGCGGTGTGGATGAGCACGGGAACCCCTAGTTCGCCAGCCTTGGCCCACAGAGGATCCAGGCGCGGATCATCCACGGGGATGAGATGCCCCTCGGCGTCCCGGTGGCGCAACCCCAACTCCTTGAAGATCTTCAGGCCGCGGGCGCCGGCTTCCACCTTGCGTTCTAATTCCTCGGCCATGCGCTCGCCGAAGCCCAAGGAAAGGTCGCGAAAATCGGGCGTAGGGAAGTAGACCATGCGCTCCCCCAACACCCGACGGAACACGCGCATCCCCTCGTGGAAAGGGATGCCGACCACCTCCAGGATTCCTAGGTTAACCACCCGCGCCAGGCCGCTGGCCTCCATGATCCTCAGGAGGGTCCTCGCCATGTCCGGGTGGACGTGCACGTGAGCATCAATGAGCAACCTAGCCATCTCCTCCCCCGGCGCCCGCCTCTCAGTCCTCCAGTAGGTTCTTGACCGCTTTGCAGAGAGGAGCCTGCACCTGGGCCGCGAACGCGCGCAGAGATTCCCTGTCTATTCCCTTGTTGATGGTGTGGGGCGAAGTGACCGCCAGCGCGGCGATCAGAGATGCCAGCTCCTGGGCTTGCGGCATCGTCAGGCCGGCAACCCGGCCGATGACCATCCCCGCGAGGTAGGCATCGCCGGCACCGGCTGTTCTGACCGGCTTCACCCGGAAAGCGGGGACGTGAACGAGGGCGTCCCCATCCCAACACCAGCTCCCATCCCGGCCGGCGGTGATGGATAGGAGGAGGTGAGGATGCGCGTGGCGGAGCCGCTACACGGCTGCCGTCACAACCGACGCGCATCCCCCCTCGGCAGACACTCCAGCGATCGCCGCCGCTTCATCCACGTTGACGGCCAAGAGGTCCGCGAGACTCAGCATCTCCTGGGCCAACACCGACCTGGCCTCCTCCGAAGTCAAGGCTGCCACGCGGAAGAAGCGATGCTTCGTGCCCAGTTGTAGCAGTTTCAACCTAGCCTCTAAGGGGACTTCTGGGACTGCCAGGGCAATGCCGCGCCCTTGGAAGCGAGCAAACTCCGGCTCGGCCTGCGCGATGAACGCGGCGCTCACCTTCGCGCTGGCCGAATCCTCGGTGGTCAGGTTGCCGCCGCTCCCGTCAGGGTAGATGAAACAGAAGGAGAAGAGGGTCTGGTCGCCCGGGGAAAGTGACACATAGCGCAGGTCCAACCCGACCTCCGCCATCTCCTGGAGAAGCCTTTGCCCCTCCTCGTCGTCGCCCACCTTGCCGATGGGAACAGCGGTGAACTGGGGGCCCAGGAGGGTTTTGACGTAGTGGGAGACGATGTGCAACTTGCAGTAATCCCGACCCTCCAGGAAGCGCCCGGCGCGACTCTCCTCCCGCCCCAGCGTGTGGTTCCCCTTCAAGGCGAAAAACCGGCCGGAGCCAATACCGCCGGTGCCGATCATGGCCTGATAGCGCCAAAGGCTGTCGGGGATTCGCAAAGGCTCCATGTTGCTACCCGTGCCTCTCCGCCATGACTGCCCGCAGCCGCCGCAGGCGCTCCCCATGCAAGGGATAAAAGGCCAGCGAAAGAACGGCCATGAGCATCCCCGCACAGGTAGGGATGCTCATGAACACCCGGAACCCCGTCTCCACCGAAGGAGGCTGGACGGTGAGCGCGCTGTCGTAGCCGTAGGCGCCGGTGACCAACCCGAACACGAGGGCCGCCAGCGATCCGCTGAAGGTGTTAATGAAGGCGCTCATCCCAAAGTACATCCCTTCGCGGCGACAGCCGGTGCGCAGTTCATCGTCATCTACCACATCGCAGAGGATCACCTCACTCATCAAGATCAGGCCAGCAAGCCCCACGCCGAGGGTGGCCGCCACCCCGATCGCCTGGTAGATCTCCTCTTTTTGCGCCACCAACAGCCCCAACGCGGCTACGCCGGTGAGGAAGTAGGCCAGCATCAGCGTGCCGCGCGGTTGCAACCGGTGGGATACCCAGCGCCAGAAGAACAGAAAAGGCATCGCCGTCACAAAGACCGCGGCGAAGAGAAAAGAGGTAACGCTCTCGTCGGCATGAAGGCTATATTTAGCATAGAAGGCCATGCCGATGGACAACACGTTGGTGCCGAAGAAGCGCAGCGTCTGGGCGATCACCGCGGTGAGGAAGGCGCGGTTGGCGAAGGTCTCCCGCAACGCCCGCCAGAGGGGCAGTGAGGCCTCGGCATACTCCGGCCGCTCAAACAGCCCCCTCGCGCCCACGAGCCAGGTTACCAACGCCAGCGCGGCAAAGAGGGTGCCCATCGCCGGCCAGCCCAGGCGGCTGTAGATGAGCGGCGGCAGGGCCACGCCGGCGATCAGCGCCAGGATCTGCATCAGGTTCATCTGCAAAGCGACCGCGGTGCGCTCCCGGAAGGTGGTGAACATCTCCGGCAGCAAGGCATAGTAAGGGGTAATCAGAACCGTCAGCAACCCCTCCCAGATGAAGATAACCAGGGTGAAATAGGCCAAAAGGGCCCCAGGCTGCGCGCGCCCATCAAAGGGAGCCACCCAAACCAAGAAGAAGAAGATGGCCAAAGGCACGGCCGCGTAGCGGATGTAGGGAATGCGCCGTCCCCATCGGCTGCGGGTGCGATCGGAAAGATACCCCATGATCGGGTTGTCCATCGCGTTCCAAATCCCATACAGGGTCATCACCGTGGCGGCCCAGGCTGCCGGCAGGTGGCGCACATCCACGTAGAAGAAAAGGACGTAGGCGGAGAAGGCTTGCATGGTGAGGATGTTGCCGAAGTTGATCAGGCTGTAGAGCCGGCGGTGTTCCGCCGTGCTTTGGGGCAACATGGAGCCCCTCCTTCCTCAACAACCGGAACGCATCAGGTCGCGCAGCGCGCGGTAGGTCAACACCCTGACCCCATGCTCTTGCAGGAGGCGAGGCACCTCTTCCCCGGCGAAGACCTCCCAATCGCTCACGCGAATCGGCCACTGCCCCCCGATGATGCCCTCAATCTCCGAGCCAGGCCGGGACGGATGATAAGCCAGATGGGTGAGCCCGCTCGGGAGGCCTCGGATCACCTGGGCATACTCCTCCAGCCGCTTTCCCCGAGGCATGACGTACATGTTCACCACATGGTCCACCAGAGGCAGCGTTCCGCTCCTCTCTACAGCGGCCAGCCACCCCTCCAACCGCGCAGCCGCCTCCGGGGAAACCCCCATCTGCACCATCTCCTCCGCCGAGAGACGCGGGATCAGCGCGGGGATGCGATGCTCGGTAGCCAGAGCGATGTAGATGGGGACCAGGTCCGGGTGAAGGAGGGCTCCCATGTGCGAGTCCACGTGGGTGACGTCCACCCCCGCCGCCAGCGCCCGCTCCATCTGGCTCCGCAGTTCGGCCTCTACCGCCCACAGTTGCATGTGGCCATGCAACGACGGCACGTCGCGCCAGAGGTAGCCTTCCTCGTCCAAAAGCCCGCTGGCGGGGTCACGGGTGGAGAGGGGCCCCCAACGATAAACGTCCCACTCGCAAGTCAGGGTCAGGTGGACTCCCAGGTCCACCTCTGCCGCGTGCTGGCGGGCGAAGGCGGCGACCTCCGGAAACCAGGGGCAAGGGACCATGACGGAGCCGGTACAGACCGCGCCGCGCTCCACCACGTCGGCAAAGCCCTGGTTGACCGCGTGACACATCCCCAGGTCGTCGGCGTGAAAGATGACCACCCGATCCTGGGGCGAGAACCCCAG
>DAOTYP010000052.1:0-9122 GCA_034434975.1 Anaerolineae bacterium
GCCCGGTGGACGCGGCAACAGCGCGTCCATCACCTTGGCCAAAAAAGCGCGCCCGTCAAACTCCCAACCTAGGAGCCACAGGCCCCAACGGCTCGCCAACCCCAGCCCCGCCAGGGCCAGGAGGACGAAGGCGACTCCGGCAAACCATTTCCCTCCCAGGCTGATCAGCAGGCGGCTCAAGCCGTAGCCGATGACGCCACCGCCGCGGCCAGATTCCGCGGCGGCGGCCGGGTCCGCGCCGCCGCCCAACAGGTGGGCTAGCCCGATGAGGGCGAAATACGCGACCTCCAGGCCCAGGAGGGGAGCCCAAGGGGCCGGCAGGCCCAATCGCGGCCAGACGATGGTCAGCGCGCCGCCGATCACCAAAGCGAGAGCCAGCGGCCAGGCCCCCGCACCGACGAACAGGCGCAAGAAAGGCGCCCCGGCCAGGAGGCTGGCAAAGGCGAAAGCCCCTATGGTCGCGAGGGCGACTCCCACTGCCTCCCGACGATGCGCGTCCAGGAGGGCCTGCACACGCTCCCACGCGGAGGGAGAGGCCCGGACTCGTCGCTTGGGCATAGGCCACCACCACAGAAGCGGGGAGCCCAGGGGTGCCAGCGCAGGCCCTGGCGAGAAGGGCGCTAAACCGACTGGGCTGCAGGCTCTTCACCAGGTTGACTGACGGCTTGAGAGGACGTAGGGGAGGCCGACTTCGGATAGGAGGCCGCGCGCACCTGACGCAGGCTCAGGGCCAGGCGATGGTTCGCCGGGTCCATGCTGAGTATGCGGGCCTGCACCTCGTCGCCTTCCTGCACGACGTTGCGCGGATGTAGGAAATTCCCTTCGGCCAACTCAGAGATGTGGATGAGCCCCTCTACTCCCTCCGCCACACGGGCGAACGCGCCGAAACTGACGACGTTGGTGATGACGCATCGCACAACTTGCCCTACCGTATACCGCTCCTCTATCAGGCTCCAGGGGTCGGGGTACAGCCGCTTGAGGCTCAGGGCTACACGACGCCGTTCCGGGTCCACGCTCATCACGTAGACCCTGACCTGATCGCCCACCTTCAGGACATCGGCCGGGTGGTTCACCCGCGTCCAGGCCAGTTCGGAAACGTGAATAAGCCCTTCCACGCCACCCAGGTCCACGAACGCGCCGAAGGGCCGCAGGTTGGTGACGCGCCCGGTGCAGGTATCGCCGGGCTGCAGTTGCGAGAGGAAATCGCCGCACCGCGCCTCGGCTACGGCGCGCTGAGACATGATCAGCCTACCCCGCTCCCGGTCTATCTCAACGATCTTCAGGTCCAAGACCTCACCTATCTTCGCCTCCAACGCGCGGCAGCGCTCGTCCGGGTCGGGCAGGCGCGGCAATCCAACCAGGTGCGAGGCAGGAACAAAAGCCTGCAACTGTCCGTACTGAGCCAGCAGGCCACCGCGATTGTAGCCCACGACACGTAGGCTCAGCACTTTGCCCTCGGCGAAGGCCTTTTGTGCCGCTTGCCAATCCTGTTCTTTGGCCGCAGCGTTCGCCCCGTCGCCGAGCGGATGAGCAAAACCCGCCACGTCCTTGCCGTTGCGCAAGGACGTGGCGCGTTCTCCATAATAAGTAGAAGCAGAGGCGATCTCGCCTTGGCGCATCAGGGCTTCCCAGTAGCCCTCATCCTCCGCCGCATCCCAAGGATATCCGTTCTGAGCGTTGCCGGCTGTCATCTTCTTCCCTCACTCCTCAGCAGAATGCAATCGCAAAACGAGGTCTCGGCATCGCCTCTTAGAGCCTCCCTGCAAGCAACGTGGCCCTCAGGAGGGGAGACCGAGACCTATCAGGCACAACCTAGGTCTTGCTGCCACATCAAACCCATGTCTCCGTACAGGGACACCGCACCGGCCCTCGCGGCTCGTCCTCCAGGCGACGATCAGGTCGCCTTGTCAAATTATGTTCATTATAACCTTCCCCTTCCTCTTTGTCAAGCGTTTCGCTCGACCTTTAACGACCGCCGCCCTCTCCCGCGTCCAACAGAAAGCCGCTGCTTGGCCCCAGCAGCGGCGCGGAAGGTCGGGGCGAGAGGATTTGAACCTCCGACTCCAGCGTCCCAAACGCTGTGCGCTACCAGGCTGCGCCACGCCCCGCTCGGTACCAGTATAGCGGAAGTGAGGCGCTTCGTCAAACTGGCTTCCCCTCTCCACCCCCGCGCGGATTTGGCGGAATGGACGATCTGTGCGATACTGGTGCAAGAAGGCACAGCCAGCGGCAACGGCGGCCCGCGCCTGGCTTCCTCTGGGCCGCACGGTTCGCGCTGGCGACTGCCATCGTTGAAGATGATTGAGGAGGTAACAGCGTGTCGTCCCCCAAGGACCTTCGTCCCATTTTTGAGCCTCGCTCCGTCGTGGTGATCGGCGCTTCTCGTCAACCGGGAAGCGTAGGCTACGCGGTGCTGGACGGCTTGCTCAACGCCGGTTTCACCGGCGTCGTCTATCCGGTCAATCCCAAGGCGCGCGCGATTCGCGGCGTGCGGGCCTACCCTACGGTGCGCGAGGTCCCTGATGAGATTGACTTGGCTGTGATCGTGGTCCCCGCCCCGGTCGTGCCGCAAGTGATGGAGGAGTGCGGCCAGCGAGGGGTGAAGGGGGCCGTGGTGATCTCGGCGGGCTTCAAGGAGACCGGCCCCGAAGGCGCGGCCTTGGAGGCCCAGGTCAAAGCCATCGCCCACCGCTACGGCATCGCCCTTGTCGGGCCTAACTGCCTGGGCGTGTTGAACACCGCGCCCGACGTGCGCCTGAACGCCTCTTTCGCCAAAGCGATGCCCGAGCCGGGGCGCATCGCCTTCATCAGCCAGAGCGGCGCCCTCTGCACGGCCGTCCTAGATTACGCGCGAGGACAGCAGATCGGCTTCAGCAAGGTCGTCAGCATGGGCAACAAGGCCGACGTGAACGAGAACGACTTCCTCCGCTACCTGTGGCATGACCCTCAGACGCGGGTGATCCTCCTCTACCTGGAGGACCTGGCCGAGGGGCGGGAGTTCATAGAACTGGCGCGGGAGATCACCGGCGAGGGCCCGGATCGCAAGCCGATCCTGGCTCTGAAGTCAGGGCGGACGCCGGCCGGCGCGCGGGCCGTCTCCTCCCACACCGGCTCCCTGGCCGGCAGCGACGACGTGTACGAGGCCGTCTTCATGCAGGGCGGCGTGCTGCGTGTGGAGACGGTGGAAGACCTCTTTGATTACGCCGTCGCCTTCGCCAGCCAGCCGGCGCCTAAAGGGCGGCGCATCGCCATCATCACCAACGCCGGCGGGCCGGGCATCATGGCGACAGATGCCAGCATCCGCTACGGTTTGGAGATGGCCACCTTCACCGAGGAGACGACGCGCCAGTTGCGCGCCGCCCTCCCTCCCCACGCCTCCATCGGCAACCCCATTGACGTCATCGGGGATGCCCGCCACGATCGCTATCAGGCAGCCTTGGAGATCGCCCTGCGCGATCCCAACGTGGACGGGGTGATCGTGCTCCTCACCCCCCAGGCCATGACCGAGATTGAGGAAACCGCCCGCGTCATCGTAGAGACGGCCCAAAGGCAAGAGAAGCCGATCCTCGGCTGCTTCATGGGCGTGGTGGATGTCTCGGCGGGCGTGAACATCTTGAAGGCCCATGGCGTCCCTTGTTACACCTTCCCGGAGGATGCCGTGCGCGCCCTCTCCACCATGGCCCGCTACATGAACTGGGTCACGCGGCCGCGGACGGAGATCAAGATCTTCCCGGTAGAGCGGGAGAAAGCGCAGCGGCTGTTGAGCGAAGCGGCTCGCAGCCCTCACGGCTTCATCTCCGAGGTGGCCGCCTTCCAGGTCCTGGAAGCCTACGGCTTTCCCCTACTCCCGTGGGGCGTGGCCCGCAATGCCGACGAGGCTGTTGCGGTCGCGCAGCGTGTCGGCTTCCCTGTGGTGCTCAAGGTCCTCTCCCCCGACATCGTGCACAAGTTTGATGTCGGTGGCGTGCGGCTGAACTTGCGGGACGAAAACGACGTTCGCCAAGCCTTCGCGGCCATGATGACCGAGATCCCTCAACGGCAACCCGGCGCCCAACTGGAAGGCGTGTTGGTGCAAGCGATGGTGCGAGGGGGGCGCGAGGTTCTGCTCGGCATGAAGCAGGACCCGCAATTCGGGCCGGTGCTGGTCTTCGGTTTGGGCGGCATCTACGTAGAGGTCTTGCGCGACGTCACCTTCCGTGTGGCGCCGATCCGGGAGTTCAGCGCCGAACGGATGGTGCGCTCCATCCGTTCCTTCCATTTGCTGGAAGGGGTGCGCGGCGAGCCGCCGGCGGACATAGAGGCCATCACCGAGTGCCTTAAGCGGCTTTCGCAACTGGCGGTAGAGCAGCCGCTGATTGAGGAGTTAGACATCAACCCCCTGATGGTGTTGCCGAAGGGGAAAGGCGCCTTCGTGGCCGACGTGCGGATCGCCGTGGCCGCCGCTAAGGGCGGGTAGGGCGAGAAACCCGCTGGCGTCTGGTGATGCGTTGGGTGACGATGTACCAATCGGCGATGGTGCGGAAGCGGTCCCCTGGCTCGTTCAGGGGGCCGATCTGCACCCCTTTCACTTCCTTGCGAACCCCGTAGGTGTAAACTGGGTGGTACAGCAGGAGCGAGGGGACCTCCTCGGCAAATATCCTTTGGAATCGCACGTACAGTTCTCGCCGTTGCGCGGGGTCGTTGATCTCGCGCGCCTGCTCAATCACTTCGTCGGCGGCGCGGAAGTTCCAGCCCGCATAGTTCTGCCCGTTTTTGATCTGCGTGGAGTGCCAAAGGGGATAAGGGTCGGGGTCGCCCGGGAGTTCCCAATGCAGGAGGATGGCATCAAAGTTGCGCGGGACGAGGAAATCGCTGACCAGCCCGGCGAAACTGACCGGCTGCGGCACCGCCTGCACGCCCACCTGGGCCCAGGCTTGGGCGATGAACTCGGCTTCGGCAGGGTTGGGCGGTAGATCGTTGCTCAAGAGGATGAACTCCAGCGGCTTGCCGTTGCGATCTCGGATGCCGTCGCCGTCGGTGTCCTTCCAGCCCGCTTCGTCCAGGAGCGCGTTGGCCCTGGCGAGGTCGTAAGCGTAGCGAGGCACTTGGTCGTCGTAGGCCCAGGTTTCCGGCAGGATAGGGCTGTGGGCGACGATCCCCTGCCCTGCCAGCACCGTGTCTATCAGGCGCTGGCGGTCCAGCGCGTAGAGGAGGGCCTGGCGCACGCGCTTATCCTGAAAGAAGGGCGCGTTGGGGCTGTTCAGGTTGAGAAGGACCATGGTGTAGCCCGCCAGCGGCGCGGAGTAGAGGGTCAGGTCGGGCGAGCGGGCAGCGGCGGCCATGTCATCGGGCACGATGTGTCCTAACCCGTCAATGAGGCCCTTCTCAAAGGCCGTCAGGAGGCTGTGGTAATCCGGGAAGAAGCGAAACTCTACGGCCGCCAGGTAAGGCGTGCGGCCGCGCCAGTAGGGGTTGGGCTCCAGCCGCACCTTCTCGGCGCTCACCTCGGTGACCCGAAAGGGGCCTGTGCCGATCGGTTGGGCGTTCAGTTGCGACTCCGCCAGGAGCGAGACGGGAACCTTGGCCCAAAGGTGCGCGGGGAGGAGGCCGAGGGTCGTGTAATCCAAGAAGGGCGCGAAGGGCTCCGCCAGCGTGAACCTGATGGTGTAGGGGTCCAGTTTCTCCACCTTCACGCTGCGCCAAAGGTTGGCCAGGTCGGGGAGCCCCGGGTAGGCCGGGTCCTGCAGCGCGCCGATGGTGTAGAGCACGTCGTCGGCGTCAAAGGGCGCGCCGTCGTGCCAGCGCACGTCCTTCCGCAGGTAGAAGGTATAGGTGAGGCCGTCGGGGCTGATCTCCCATTTTTCCGCCAGGCGAGGGATGACGTTTCCCCTTTCGTCAAACCCCGTCAGCCCCTCAAAGACGAGGCGGCACAGGTCGCGGTCGGCGTCGTTCAGTTGACAGAGCAAGGGATTGATGGCTTGGGGGGCGCCGGCCAGCCCCTCTACGTAAGTCCCCCCGGGAGCAGGGATGACCTCGCTGGTGAAATCGTAGGCCGCATAGCCCAGCAGCCCGACCAGGAGTATCAGGCCCAAGAAGGCGATGAGGACTTGCCAACGGACGTAGCGACCCAAGGGGCTCACTTGGTCATGATCACGCTGGCGAGCGCGAAGATGAAGAACAGGATGCTAAGGCCGATGGTGGCGTTGAACAGGGTGCGTTCCATGCCACGGCGCGTCTTGTACACCGCCGTGTCGGCGCCAAAGACGCCGCCCATGCTGCTTCCCTTGGCCTGCAAAAGGACGACGGCGATCAAGGCGATCGCCAAGATGATCTGCGCGATGTGAATGTAGGTGCTCAAGCTGCAACCCTCCGCCGAAACTCGGTTGGATTATACCATGCTTGGGGAGAGGGAGCAAACAGGGTTTCTTTTCGCAATGCATGAGAGATTTGACAGGGAGGCCTGGGAAAGGGTATAATGATCGTGCGGTTGGGAGAGAAGCCCTCTACTTCCTCCCCCGTTTTTGTGTTACTTTGCGACGAGCGGGCCGTGCCGCCCGTTTCTTAAGGAGAAGGGTTCATGCCGAAGCGAACGTTCCAGCCCAAGGTGCGCCGCCGCTATCGGGTGCACGGCTTTCGGGCGAGGATGCGCACATCGGGGGGGCGTCGTGTGTTGCAAGCGCGCCGCTTGCATGGGCGCAAGCGGTTGACCGTTTGAGCGGCGTGGCGCGCGAGGGCTTCTGGCAAGTTGGGCGAGGCGATCTCCCTGTGAGCCGAGAGGGACAGGGTCGATAAAGAGTGCAACGCCGTCATCGGCTGCGCGAGGCGGACCGCTTTCGGGCCGTGCGAGAGAAAGGGCGCTCGTGGGCCCATCCGCTGGCCATCTTGTGTGCCTTGCCGAACGACCTGCCCTACAGCCGGTTCGGCTTCTCGGTCAGCCGCAAGGTAGGCGGGGCAGTGCAACGCAATCGGGCGCGGCGGCTCTTGCGAGAGGCGGTGCGGCGTCGGTTGGACGACATTGCCGGCGGGTGGGACCTCGTCTTTGTGGCCCGTCCGCCCTTGGCGGCGGCGAGGTTCTCCGAGGTGGAGGCCGCCTGCCATCGCCTGCTGCAGAGGGCGCGCCTGTTGCGCGAGGCAACAGAGTGCAAACATGAAGAAACTGGTTCTGGGGCTGATACGGCTCTATCAAAAGGGGATCTCCCCGCTCCTTCCGCCTAGTTGTCGTTTCGTGCCTACCTGCTCCCATTACACCTACGAAGCGATCTCGCGCTACGGCGTGCTCAAAGGGGGATGGCTAGGCCTGAAGCGCCTCAGCCGTTGTCATCCTTTTCACCCCGGCGGCTACGATCCTGTGCCCTAACGCCAGCCCCCGGGCCCTTGGAGGTCTTTCTTTACATGTGGGATACGTTGATTGTAAACCCTTTGGTGCAGGGACTTCTTTTTCTCAATAACGCCTTTCAGTCCCTAGGGATCCCCTACCATTTCGGTTGGGCCATCATCGTCCTGACGATCATCTTTAAGGTCGTTACCCTGCCGCTGAACCTGAAGCAAATCCGGGCCATCAAAGCGCAGCAGGAACTGCAGCCCAAACTGGCGGAACTGCAGAAGAAGTACGGCAAGGATCGGGAGCGGCTGGCCCAGGAACAGATGAAGCTTTACAAAGAGGCCGGCGTCAACCCTCTGGGCGGTTGTCTCCCCCTTCTGATCCAATGGCCGATCCTGATCGCCCTCTTCAGCGCGTTGCGTCATCCCAGTCTGGCGTCCATAGAAAACGCCTCTTTCTTCTTCCTTGCCGACCTCCATTGTCCGTCCTGCGCCCATTGGCCCCAGGGGATCTCCTGGCTCTGGCCCTTTCCCCCCGCGGTGGGCTGGAACGTGGCCTTGCCTTACCTGACCCTGCCAGCCCTCCTCATCGTCACGCAGATCGTCCTGCAAAAGATGAGCACCGTTCCGGCGCCAGGCGGCGACAACAGCCAGGCGCGGACCATGAACACCATTTCCATCGTTTTCTCGCTCATCTTCGGGTACTACTCTCTCATTTTCCCCGCCAGCCTGTCCCTCTACTACATCGTGTTCAACCTCTTCAGCATCGTCCAACAGTACTTTGTGACAGGATGGGGAGGGCTTCGCCCGCAGGCGGTCGCGGCCGGTAGCGCCAACCCCGGCGTAGGCAAGCCCGCGGCGGCCCTGCCGACGGAGACGCCGCCGGCGCCCACCAAGGCCGTGGAGAGCGTGAGCAAAGCCGGGGGCGCGCCTAAGCGTCCCCGTCGCAAAAGGAAATGAACGAGAGGGTGAGCATGGAAGCCACGCCCCCCAGTCAAGAGTTTCGTGGCAAGACCGTTGAGGCGGCCATCGCCGCGGGCCTGGCGGCCCTAGGCCTGACGCGAGAACAGGTGGAAGTGGAGATCCTGCACCCCGGCAGCCGTGGCGTGCTCGGCATCGGCGCCGAGGACGCGCGCGTGCGGTTGAGGCCGCGCGTCGTGCCCGCCGCTCCACCCGTAGGGCGAGAGCGAGAGGAAGAAGAAAAACATCCCCTTGAGCCGACCCTGGCCGCGCCGGACGCCAAGGTGGCGGAGAAGGCCCGCAGGCTCCTGCTGGACCTCCTCACGCACATGGGCTTAAAGGCGCAGGTACAGGCCACCTGGGAGAGCGAGCCCGATCAGCCTCAGAACCCGCCTGCGCTCCTTCTGGACATCATGGGCGAAGACCTGGGCATCCTGATCGGCCGCCGCGGGGAGACGCTGGCCGCGCTGCAATACATGGTGCGCTTGATGCTCAACCAGGCCACGGGCCACTGGGTCAACGTGGTGGTGGACGTAGAAGAGTACAAGGCTCGGCGCGAGCGCAACTTGCGACAACTGGCCCTGCGCATGGCCGAGCAGGCCGTCGCCACGCGGCGCACCGTGAAGCTGGAGCCGATGCCTCCTGCGGAACGGCGCGTCATCCATTTGGCGCTGCGCAACCACCCCGGCGTGACGACCGTGAGCGAAGGGGTAGGCGACGCCCGCAGAGTAACCATCGTCCCCAAAAGGCAAGGGGAACGGTAAAGAGGCTCCTGCGGGGGTGCGTATCCCGATGCGCACCCCCGCTTGCTTGGCGTCGGCCGCGCGCGTTGACCACACGTGCGGAGTGTGCTAGAATGCGGT
>DAOTYP010000053.1:0-21845 GCA_034434975.1 Anaerolineae bacterium
AGTCGGGAGCAATTTGAGATTCGGACCCACAAGCGGCTCATTGACATCATAGAGCCTGCTCCCAAGACCATAGAGAGCCTAACCCGCCTGAACTTGCCGGCAGGCGTTGACATAGAGATCAAACTGTAAACCGCAACGAGGGAGGTAGGGGGCGTCACGGGGATGATGCGGCCCTGGCGTAGGGCGACGGCAGTCCTGGCCCCCGCAGGTTTATGAAAGGAATCATTGGTCGCAAGATCGGCATGACCCAACTCTTTGCGCCCGACGGGACGGTGGTGCCGGTAACCATCATTGAGGCCGGGCCCTGCTTCGTGGTGCAGCGGAAGTCGGTGGAGAGGGACGGCTACAACGCCATCCAGTTGGGCTTTGAAGAGGTGGAGCCGAAGAAGTTGACCAGGCCCGAGAGGGGACACCTGGGCCTGCTGAAGGCCGATGACAAGCACCCGGAGCGCAAGCGCCTGGGCGAAGCGGTGCCACCGTTGCGCGTCCTGCGCGAGATTCGGCTCAGCAACGTGCAGGATTACCAGGAAGGCCAGAAGATTACGGTCGCCATCTTCTCGCCCGGGGAGTGGGTGGATGTGACGGGGATCTCCAAGGGCAAGGGGTTCCAGGGCGGCGTCAAGCGGCACGGGTTCGCGGGCGGGCCCAAGACCCACGGCCAGTCGGACCGGACCCGCGCCCCTGGCGCGATCGGCTCCACCACCACGCCGGGGCGCGTCTACAAGGGGCTGCGCATGGCCGGCCACATGGGCAACCGGCGCGTAACCGCCTCCCACTTGCGGGTGGTGCTGGTGGACCCGGAGCGGAACCTGATCGCCGTGCGTGGCGCGGTGCCTGGCCACAAGAACGGCTTGGTGATCGTGCGGGAAGCGCGCAAGCAGGTGAAATAGCCTGTCTGGCCTGGACGATGCCGCGAGGCTGATACTTTCGGGAGAGCAGCGATGCGAGTTCCGTTGAAGAACATGGCGGGTGAGACGGTGGGCGAGGTGGAATTGAGGGACGACATCTTCGCCGCGCCCGTGCACGAACCGGTGATGCACCAGGCGTTGATGCGCCAGCTCGCCAACGCCCGCCTGGGCACCCATGACACGAAGACGCGCGGCGAGGTCAGCGGCGGCGGCCGCAAGCCGTGGCGCCAGAAGGGGACCGGCCGCGCGCGCCAGGGGAGCATTCGGGCTCCGCACTGGCGCAAGGGCGGCATCGCGGGCGGCCCTCACCCGCGCTCTTACGAGCAGAAGATGCCGCGCAAGATGCGACGCCTGGCCTTGCGTTCGGCCCTTTCCGTCAAGGCGGCCCAGGAACGCGTGGTGGTCCTGGATGCTCTAGAAATGAAGGAGCCTAGGACGCGAGAGATGGCCGTGATGCTGGCTAAGCTCGGCATCCCGACCAGCGCGCTCTTGCTCTTGCCGGAGCGGGATGAGGCGGTAGAGCGCTCCGCCGCCAACCTGCCCGCGGTGAAGACCTTGCGGGCTAACTACCTCAACGTGCGCGACCTCTTGGGGTACGATTATCTGGTCATCCCGCAGAAGGCGTTGGCGACGATTGAGGGGATGTTGAGCGTGGAGTGAGGGAACCATGCACCTGTACGAGGTCATCAAGCGCCCCATCGTCACCGAAAAGGCTTTGAACCAGTCGGAGTCGGCTCGCCAGTACACCTTTGAGGTGGACATGCGGGCGAACAAGCATCAGATCAAGGAGGCGGTAGAGGCCGCTTTCCCGAACGTGACGGTGTTGCGGGTCAACGTGGCCGTGATGCCCCCCAAGCGTGGGCGCTATGGGCGGCGCATCATCACGAAGGAGCCGGCCTGGAAAAAGGCCGTGGTGACCCTGGCCCCCGGCCAAACCATCCAGTTCTTTGAGGGCGTCTAGGCGCGAGAGGAGTCAGGCTCATGGGGATCAAAGTGTACAAGCCCACGTCTCCGGGGCGACGGGGCATGAGCGTTTCCACCTACGAGGAAGTGACCAAGGAGGAGCCGGAAAAGTCCCTGGTGCGGATCCTGAAGAAGCACGCGGGACGCAACGTGCGCGGGAAGGTAACCGTGCGCCATCGGGGCGGCGGCAACAAGCGCCTGTATCGGCTCATTGACTTCAAGCGGGATAAGGTCGGCGTCCCCGCGCGCGTCTCCGCCATAGAGTACGACCCGAACCGTTCGGCCCGCATCGCCCTGTTGACCTACGCGGATGGCGAGAAGCGCTACATCGTGGCCCCCTTGGGCCTGAAGGTAGGCGACACGGTCATGTCGGGCCCGCAGGCCGAGGTGCGGGTGGGCAATGCCCTTCCCCTGGCCAACATCCCCCTGGGGACGCTCGTGCACAACGTGGAGCTGCAGCCGGGGAGGGGGGGACAACTGGCCCGTTCGGCCGGTGCGGCGGCGCAGCTCCTGGCGAAGGAGGGCGAGTACGCGCAGGTGCGCCTCCCTAGCGGCGAGGTGCGACGTGTACGGTTGGAGTGCATGGCCACGGTGGGGCAGGTGGGCAACCTGGATCACTCCAACATCCGCCTGGGCAAGGCGGGCCGCAAGCGCCATCTGGGCCGCCGACCTGAGGTGCGCGGCACGGCGATGACGCCGCGCGATCACCCTCACGGAGGGGGCGAAGGCCGCCAGCCCGCAGGGATGCCGGGGCCCAAGACGCCTTGGGGCAAACCCGCGCGCGGCTACAAGACACGGCGCAACAAGGCTACGGATAAATACATCGTGCATCGCCGGACGAAGAGGGCGTAAGGAGGTGACGGGTGTCGCGATCGTTGAAGAAGGGGCCGTATGTGGACCCCAAGCTGCTCAAGAAGATAGAGACGATGAACCGCCTGGGGGAAAAGCGCGTGCTGAAGACCTGGTCGCGCGCCTCCACCATCTTCCCTCAGATGGTCGGCCATACCATCGCCGTGCACGACGGGCGGAGGCACGTGCCCATCTACATCACGGAGAACATGGTGGGCCATCGTTTAGGCGAGTTCGCGCCGACCCGCCTCTTCCGAGGGCACTCCGCTAAGGAAAAGCCCACCAGGACCAAGTAGAGCGGGAGCCACAAGATCATGGACGGCATGGAAGTGCAGGCAGTGTTGCGGTGGGTAGGCCTCTCCCCGTTCAAGGTGCGCCTGGTCATTGATTTGGTGAGGGGACGGAAGGCCGACGAGGCGCTCCAGATCCTGCGCCACCTGCCCCAAGCGGCGGCGAAGCCTGTGGCGCAGGTGATCCGCTCGGCCATCGCCAACGCCGAGGAGAACTTCGGGTTGAATCGCGAGGACCTGTACATCGCCCGCATCACCGCCGACGGCGGCCCGATGCTGAAGCGATACAGGGCGGGCGCGCGCGGGCGCGCCAAGCCGATCCTGCGCCGTTCTTCTCACATCACGGTCGTTTTGCAGGAGCGGTGAGTCATCAGTCGTTGTCCGTTTGCCGCCCGCGGCCGTGAAGACGGGGCCGGGGCTAGGAGCGACTTAAGGAGGAGTCTTTGGGACGCAAGGTACACCCCTACGGCTTTCGCATCGGTGTCATCAAGGATTGGCAGACCCGTTGGTTTGCCGAGGGCAAGGAGTACGCGCAACTCCTGAACGAGGATCGCGCGCTGCGCGACCTGGTGCAGCGGGAGATCCCGAACGCGGGGATCTCTAAGATAGAGATTGAGCGCAGCCTAAACCAGATCCGTCTGATCATCCACACGGCCAAGCCCGGCATCATCATCGGTCGCAAGGGCGCCAGCGTCAATGCCTTGCGGCAGGCCTTGCAAGACAGGACCAACATGAAGAAGGTCAAGATTGATGTCGTGGAGATAGAGCGGCCCGAGTTGGACGCGTACCTGGTGGCGCAGAGCATCGCCGAGCAGTTGGAACAGCGCGTCTCTTACAAGCGGGCCATGAAGCAGGCCGTGGCCAAGGCCATCAAGATGGGAGCCCAAGGCGCGATGATCACCTGCGGCGGGCGGCTGGCCGGTTCGGAGATGGCGCGACGCGAGACGGTGCGCGAGGGACGCATCCCCCGACACACCTTCCGGGCCGACATTGACTTCGCCCGTGCCGAGGCATTGACCACCTTTGGCCGCATCGGCATTAAGGTATGGATCTACAAGGGCGACGTGCTGGGCCCGCCGCCGTTGCCCGCCGAAGTGGCCGAGGTGGCCGCCGAATAAGGGGTGCTGAGGGAGGAAGTTGGGCCATGTTGATGCCAAAACGCGTCAAATACAGGAAACCCCAGCGCGGGCGCATGAAGGGCCGTGCCTCTAGAGGCAATCAGGTCTCCTTCGGCGAGTACGGCTTGCAGGCGCTGGAGCCTTGCTGGATGACCGCCCGCCAGATTGAGGCGGCGCGGCGGGCCATCGTGCGCTTCCTGCGCCGGGGCGGCAAGATCTGGATCCGGGTCTTCCCCGACAAGGCCGTGACCATGAAAGGCGCGGAGACCCGCATGGGGGGCGGCAAGGGCGCGGTGGATCACTGGGTGGCCGTCGTGCGCCCCGGCCTGATGCTCTTTGAGGTCGGAGGGATTCGCGAGGAGGTGGCGCGCGAAGCCCTGCGTCTTGCCTCTCACAAGTTGCCCATCCGCACCCAGTTCGTCGTGCGCGAGGGGCTGGCCGAGACCGCTACCGAAGAAGCAGAGGCTGCAGCATGAAAGCGAGCGAGATTCGGGCGTTGACGACCGACGAACTGAAGCGCAAGTTGGACGATACCTATCAAGAACTGCTGAATCTGCGGTTGCAAGCCTCTACAGGGCAGCAGAAGAACACCGCGCGCTTGACGCAACTGCGGCGTGACATCGCTCGCCTCAAGACCGTGCTGCGGGAGCGGGAGATCGCCGCATACGAGCAGGCGGTGCAGGAGGGCTAGATGCGCGAGAATCGCAAGGTGCTGACGGGCCGGGTGGTTTCCAACAAGATGCAGAAGACCGTGGTCGTGGAGGTGAAGCGGACGACGCGCCATCGCCTCTACGGCAAGGTGATCACCGTCTCCAAGCGCTACAAGGCCCACGACGAGGAGAACACCTGCCAGGTGGGCGATCTGGTGCGCATCGTGGAGTCTCGCCCCATCAGTCGGGAGAAGCGGTGGGTCGTCGGAGCGATCTTGGAGAGGGCCCCTGGCGGGTGAGGGGAAAGCGGCAAGGGGCGTTTTTCTCCATCCAAGGTGGCATCATCGTGAGGCAAGACCATGATCCAGCAAGAGACCAGATTGAAGGTGGCCGATAACACGGGGGCGAAGGAACTCCTGTGCATCCATATCATGGGCGGTTCCAAGCGGCGTTATGCGACCGTAGGCGACATCATCGTGGCCTCGGTGAAGCAGGCGACGCCTACCAGCGCGGTCAAGAAGGGCGAGGTGGTGCGGGCGGTCGTCGTGCGCACGGCGAAGGAGTATGGCCGGCCGGACGGCTCGTACATCAAGTTTGACGAGAACGCCGCCGTCATCCTGGATGACGCCAACAACCCGCGCGGCAACCGCATCTTCGGGCCGGTGGCGCGCGAGTTGCGCGAGAAGGGGTTCATGAAGATCGTCTCCCTCGCGCCGGAAGTGTGGTAGTCTGTGGCCAGCCGCTTGGGAAGCGGCCAAGGAGGATTCTCCCTGGCGAGCGTGGGCCTCAATATCAGGAGCCTGGGGATGAACATCAAGAAGGGCGACACGGTAGAGATCATCGCCGGCGACGACAAGGGCGCGCGCGGCGAGGTGCAGAGGGTCATCACGGGGTATCGCAGCGGACGACATCCTGGGCGAGACCCCAACGCCGATCGCGTGGTCGTAGCCGGCATCAACCTGATCAAGAAGCATCAGCGACGCACGGGCGACGTGCGCACACAGTTTGGGATCATTGAGCGCGAGGCGCCCATTCACATCTCCAACGTGATGCTCGTCTGCCCGAAGTGCAACAAGGCCACCCGCGTGCGACACGAGTTTCTGCCCGACGGGAAGAAGGTTCGCGTTTGCAAGAACTGCGGCCAGGACATTGATACCAAGTAGATACCAAGTAGGCCGACGAAGGACGATGGTCGCCATGCCGAGATTGAAGGATCGTTATCGCAACGAGATCGTCCCCCTCATGAAGGACGAGTTCGGTTATCAGAACACGATGCAGGTTCCCCGCCTGACCAAGGTGGTGGTGAACATCGGCTTGGGGGAGGCCCTGCAGAACGCTAAGGCGCTGGATAATGCGGTGCGCGACCTGGCGCAGATCACCGGCCAGAAGGCGATCATCACGCGCGCGCGCAAGTCCATCGCGACCTTCAAATTGCGCCAGGGGAACCCCATCGGGGCGAAGGTGACGCTGCGCGGCAACCGGATGTACGACTTTCTGGACCGCCTGTTCAACATCGCCTTGCCGCGGCAGCGCGATTTCCGGGGGGTTTCTCCGGATAGTTTCGATGGGCGGGGCAACTACACCCTGGGCCTGCGTGAGCAATTGGTCTGGCCGGAGATCAACTACGATGACGTAGACAAGGTGCGCGGCATGGAGATCACCATCGTCACCACCGCCAAGACCGACGAGGAAGCCCGTCGCCTTTTGCAGTTGCTGGGGATGCCGTTCCAGCGGAAGTAGCGTCTGGGGACGGGGGCCGGCCCGACGGGCAGGCCCGGGGAGATCCATAGGAGGACCTGTGGCGAAGAAAAGCATCATCGTTCGCGAGACGCGACGAAGGTACCCGGTTCGGGTTCGCAACCGCTGCAAGATCTGCGGCCGGCCGCGTGGGTTCATGCGCCGGTTCCAGTTGTGTCGCATCTGCTTCCGGCGCGAGGCCCTGGAAGGGCGCCTGCCGGGGGTCATCAAATCTAGCTGGTAGAGAACGTTTAGTCGCCGGGCTGCGTCCGACCAGCCGGATACGAGCCTGTCAGCGAGCCCAGGAGCAGGGATGGTATGACCAACGATCCAATCGCCGATATGTTGACCCGCATCCGCAACGCGATGGCGGTGCGGCATAAGCAGGTGTTGATGCCCAGTTCCAAGATGTTGGTCGCGATCGCGCGCATTTTGAAGGAAGAGGGCTTCATCCAGAACTTTGAAGTAACGAAGGAGAAGCCTCAGTCGCAATTGCGGATCATCTTGAAGTACGACCAAAAGCGCCGCTCGGTGCTCACCGGCCTGGAACGGGTGAGCAAGCCCGGCCGCCGGGTCTACGTGAAGCGTCAGGAGATCCCTTGGGTGCTCAGCGGCATGGGGGTGGCGATCCTCTCCACGCCGCGCGGGGTGATGACGGGTAGGAAGGCGCGGCAGTTGGGCGTCGGCGGCGAGGTGATCTGCTATGTTTGGTAGTCCTTGGGGCAGCCGGCGTCGGCGGAGCAGGGCCGGCGAGGGCCGGAATGCCCAAAGGGTAGGAGGCTAGCCGTGTCACGAATCGGACGCTTACCCATCGCCATCCCGCAGGGCGTTGCCGTGCACATCGGCGAAGGGAATGAGGTGAAAGTGAAAGGGCCGAAGGGGGAATTGACGCGCGCCTTTCCGCCGGAGATGACCATTCAGCTGCGGGACGGCCATCTGGTTGTGAGCAGGCCCTCGGATGAGAGGCGCCTGAAGGCCTTGCACGGGCTCACGCGGGCGTTGTTGGCCAACATGGTCCAAGGCGTGGTGGCCGGTTATCGGCGCGAGTTGCAGGTAGAAGGGGTCGGCTACCGCGCCGAACTCCAGGGCAAGAACCTGGTGTTGAACGTGGGCTACTCCCACAGCGTTACGATTGAGCCGCCGGCGGGCATCAGTTTTGATGTGGATAAGGCGGGGCGCATCATCGGCGTATCAGGCGTGGACAAGGAGTTGGTAGGCGAGATGGCCGCGCGCATCCGTCGGGTGCGTCCGCCGGAGCCGTACATGGGCAAGGGCATCCGCTACGTGGGCGAGCGCGTCCGCATGAAGGCGGGCAAGGCGGGCAAGGTCGGCAAGGGCGGCAAGTAAGCAGGAGGTTTCTGATGGCATTGCATCCAACGGCGAGGGCACGGCAGTTTCGTCACGAGCGGGTGCGCCGCAAGGTGTTCGGCACGCCGGAGCGCCCGCGCCTGAACGTCTTCCGGAGCTCCATGCACATCTACGCGCAGGTGATAGATGATGTCTCGGGCCAGACCTTGGCCGCCGCCTCCACGCTGGATGCCGAGGTCCGAGGCCAAATGGCCGCGCTGAAGAAGACGGAGGAGGCCAGGTTGGTGGGGCGCTTGATCGCCCAGCGCGCGCTGGCCAAAGGGGTGAAGAAGGTCGTCTTTGACCGCGGGGGGTATGCCTACCACGGTCGGGTGAAGGCCCTGGCCGAGGCCTCGCGCGAGGCCGGCTTGGAATTCTAACGGTCGGCAGGCTCCGATCGCCTGTAGGTTTGCACCGGTCTTTTCTTTGAAGGAGGTTTCATGCCTGGGAAGCGGGAGCCACGTGGGGAGCGAGAGAACGAAACCGAGGAGCGCGAAGAGCTAGACGAGCGCGTCGTCCACATCGCCCGCACTGCCAAGGTGCTGAAGGGAGGGCGCCGCTTCTCCTTCCGCGCGGTCGTGGTCGTGGGAGACCGCCAGGGGAGGGTCGGCGTGGGGATCGGCAAGGCGCGCGAGGTGCCCGATGCCATCCGCAAGGGTTCGGAGAGGGCCCGACGCGCCATGCATCTGATCCCGTTGGTCGGCACGACCATTCCGCACCCTGTGCTGGCCCATCACAGCGCGGCGACGGTGCTGCTCAAGCCCGCGTCGCCGGGCACCGGCGTCATCGCCGGTGGCGGGGTGCGCGCGGTGCTGGAGGCGGCGGGCATCAAGGACGTGCTCACCAAGTCCTTGGGCAGTTCCAACATGCTGAACGTGGTCCAAGCCACGATGAAAGCCTTGGATTCTCTGAAAGACGCCGAGGTGGAAGCGCAGCGCCGTGGGCGGCCCGTGGAGGAATTGTTGCCTTTCTGGAGGCGGGGCAATGTTCAGTCAGAACCATAAGACGTTGCGCATCACGTTGGTGAAAAGCCCCATCGGCTATTCGCAGCGGCAGAAGGCCACCCTGCGGGCCTTGGGGTTGCATCGCCTGGGCGATGTGGTGGAAAAGGCCGATACGCCCGTGATCCGGGGCATGGTGACCAAGGTCAGGCACCTGGTTAACGTTGAGGAGATGGGTTAGATGAAGCTGCATGAGCTCCGCCCTGCGCCGGGGTCCACCAGGCGCAAGAAGCGCGTGGCCCGGGGCATCGCCGCCGGGCAAGGGAAGACCGCGGGCAAGGGCACCAAAGGCCAAAAGGTTCGCCGCCAAGGCGAGATTCACCCCTACTTTGAGGGGGGACAGTTGCCGCTCGTCCGGCGCCTGCCGTTCAAGCGAGGCTTCGTCAACATCTTCAAGGTGCGCTACGCGCCGGTCAACCTGAAGCGGTTGACGGTGTTCGCGGCCGGGAGCACAGTGGATCCGGCGGCCCTTGCCGAGGCCGGCATCATCCACTCCCCCGCTGAGCCGGTGGTGATCCTGGGCCACGGCGAGCTGGATAGGCCTCTCACCGTGCGGGCCCATCGTTTCTCGGCCAGCGCGCGCGAGAAGATCCTCGCCGCGGGGGGCGCAGTAGAGGAGATAGGCGTTTAGCCGTCCGCGCCTGGGGGTAGGCGGACACCGGAGGCGAGGCTATGATCCAGGCAGTGCGCAATGCGTTTCGGCTGCCGGACCTGCGTAACCGCATACTCTACACCTTCCTGATCCTGGTGATCTACCGGTTGGCGGCCCACGTGCCGGTGCCGGGGGTCAACGCGCAAGGGTTGCGGCAGCTCTTTGAGGGGAACCAGTTGTTGGGCTTGCTGGACCTCTTCTCCGGGGGGGCGCTGTCCAATTTCTCGGTCATGGCCATGGGGGTCTACCCCTACATCACCGCGTCCATCATCTTGCAGTTGCTGCAGCCCATCATCCCGCACTTGCAGGAACTCGCCAAAGAAGGTGAGGCGGGACGGGCGAAACTGAACCAGTACACCCACTGGTTGACGGTGCCGTTGGCGTTCTTGCAGGCTTACGGCCAGGCCAGCGTCCTGGCATCCAGCACGCAAGGCGGCATCCCGGTTCTGAGCAACTTCAGCCTGCGCGATAACCCCTTGCCTACGCTGGCGACCTTGGTGACGTTGACGGCGGGGACGATGTTCGCCATCTGGCTGGGGGAGTTGATCAGCGAGCAGGGGATCGGCAGCGGCATTTCCATCATCATCTTCGGCGGCATCGTGGCGCAGGTGCCGCAGCGCGTCGGCCAACTCTTGATCAGCCGTCCGTCGGCTCTGATCTTCTTCGTCCTGGTGACGGTGATCACGGTGGCCGCCATCGTCGTCGTACAGGAAGGGCAGCGGCGCATCCCCGTGCAGTACGGACGGCGGGTGCGCGCGATGCGCGGCAACCGCCTGATGATGGTGGGAGGGCAGAGCACGCACATCCCGTTGCGGGTGAACTCGGCAGGGATGATCCCGCTGATCTTCGCCCAGAGCATTTTGCTCTTTCCGGGGACGATCGCCAGTTACTTCGTCTACTCGCAGACGCCGTGGGTGGCGCAGGTTGCGACGGCGATCATGAACTTTTTTAACCCCCGGGGAAACGTTTATTGGCTCATCTACTTTTTCATGGTGATCGGGTTCACTTATTTCTACACCGATGTGGTGTTCCGCCAGCAGAACCTGGCGGAGACGCTGCAGAAGCAAGGGGGGTTCATCCCGGGGATCCGCCCCGGTAAGCGCACCGAGGAGTATCTGAACGGCGTGTTGAGCCGCATCACGCTGGTAGGGGCCGTCTTCCTCGGCCTCGTGGCCATCCTGCCCTGGATCGCGGGCGATGTGACCGAGACGCAGACGCTCCTCATCACCAGCACCGGCCTCCTGATCGTCGTCGGCGTCGTCTTGGACACGATGAAACAACTGGAAGCGCAGTTGCTCATGCGCCACTACGAGGGCTTCATCCGCTAGGCTGGCTTCTTGGGAACCGTCATGACCGTGAACCCGCCGTTGTACATCGTCTTGTTGGGCGCGCCGGGGGCCGGGAAGGGGACGCAGGCCCGTCTCCTGGCCGAGAGGCTGGCCATCCCGCAGGTGGCTTCGGGCGACCTGTTTCGTGAGAACCTGAACCAGCAGACGCCTTTGGGCCTCTTGGCGAAGGGCTACATGGACCGAGGCGAACTGGTGCCCGACGACGTCACCATCCGGATGGTGCAGGAGCGGCTGGCCAGGCCCGATGCCGAGCGCGGCGCCATCTTGGACGGCTTTCCTCGCACCATCGCCCAGGCCGAGGCGTTGGAGCGGGCGTTGGCCCAGGCGGGCCGCCGCGTGGCGTGCGTGCCCTACATCAAGGTATCGGAGCAAACGTTGCTCTTGCGCTTGGGCGGGCGCTGGATATGTCCCGTCTGCCAGACGACCTACCACGTCCTCTACAGTCCGCCCAAGGTGGCAGGCATCTGCGACAAGGATGGCAGTCCCCTCTACCAGCGGCCTGACGACACAGAGGAGACGGCCCGCAACCGTTTGCAGGTCTATTTCCAGCAGACCGCGCCGCTGATCGCGTATTATCGGGACAAGGGGCTGTTGGTGGAGGTGGACGGCGAGCAGAGCATAGAGGCGGTGCAGGGGGCACTGGTCGCGGCGATCACGGCGCGCGGGGCGGGGTTGACCTCATGAGATCGGGGCGCGCGCGGGTTCACCAGCGCAACGGTCGGATTCATTTGAAGGCGCCGCGAGAACTGGCGCTCATGCGGGAGGCCGGTCGCATCGTGGCCTTGACGTTGGAGCGGCTGCGGGAGCACCTGCGGCCGGGGGTGACGACGGCGGACCTGGACGCGCTGGCCGAGGCGACCATCCGCAGCCGGGGCGCGGTGCCGGCGTTCAAGGGATATCGGGGCTTTCCGGCGTCGGTTTGCACGTCTATCAACGAGGAACTGGTGCACGGAATCCCCAGCCCCGACCGCGTGCTGAAAGAGGGCGACATCATCAGCCTGGATGTCGGGGCGATTTACAAAGGTTGGTATGGGGATGCGGCGATCACCCTGCCGGTCGGGGCGATCTCGGCGGAGGCGCGACGGCTGCTGGATGCGACGGAAGGCGCCTTGTATGCCGGGATCGCGCAGGCCCGCGCGGGGAATCGCTTGCGCGATATCTCGGCCGCGGTGCAGGCCTACGTGGAAAGCCGTGGGTTTGCCGTGGTGAGGGAATACACGGGCCACGGCATCGGCAGGGCCATGCACGAGTTGCCGGAGATCCTGAATTTCGTGCCCGAGCACGGCTACGACCCGGGCCTCTGGCTTCAGCCGGGGATGACCTTGGCCCTGGAGCCGATGGTGCAGATAGGGACGTGGCGTACTCGGGTGCTGGCAGACGGCTGGACGGTCGTCTCTGCCGACGGCTCGCTGACGGCGCATTTTGAGCACACCATCGCCATCACGGACGGCGAGCCGGAGATCTTGACAAGGTTGTAGCAGTTCATCATCAGTGCATGAGGGAGAAGCAGCGATGAAGGTAAGGCCGTCAGTCAAGCGTCGCTGTGAGAAGTGCAAGGTCATCCGCCGTCGCGGCGTGGTGCGCGTCATTTGTGACAACCCGAAGCACAAGCAGCGACAGGGCTAGAGCATCAGGGGAGGTTCATCATGGCACGTATCGCAGGCGTTGACCTGCCGCGGGAGAAGCGGGTGGAGATCGCCCTTCGCTACATCTACGGCATCGGCCCCACGACCAGCCGGGAAATCCTGGAGGCGACGGGGGTGAGTCCCGACACGCGAGTGCGGGACCTGACCGAGGCCGAGATCAGCCGCCTGCGCGATTACATTGATCGCAACTATCGGGTGGAAGGGGACTTGCGGCGCGAGGTGAGCATGAACATCAAGCGGCTGATGGAAATCGGCTCCTACCGAGGGGTGCGCCATCGGCGGAACCTACCGGTGCGGGGCCAGCGCACGCGCACCAACGCGCGCACGCGCAAGGGGCCGCGCAAGACGGTCGCGGGCCGCAAGCGATCGCGGGCCAAGAAGTAAATCGGCTTGACTCTGAGTGTGGGAGGATCCATGGGACGACCGACCAGCGTGAAGGCCAGGCGAACCCCTCGCCGCGAGCGAAGGGTCGTATCGCAGGCCCAGGCGCACATTCAATCTACGTTCAACAACACGATCATCACCATCACCGATCAGCAGGGCAACACGCTCACCTGGAAGAGCGCGGGGTCATCAGGGTTCAAAGGCTCTCGCAAGAGCACGCCGTATGCGGCGCAGGTTGCCGCCCAATTGTGCGCCAGGCAGGCCATGGATTTGGGCGTGCGGGAGATAGACGTGTTCATCAAGGGGCCGGGCCCCGGCCGCGAGGCAGCCCTGCGGGCGCTGTCAGCGGCGGGCTTGCGGGTGCGGTCCATCACCGACGTCACGCCGATCCCACACAACGGTTGTCGGCCCCCTAAGAAGCGGAGAGTGTAGGAGAATCACATGGCGCGATACATACAGCCGGTTTGCAGGTTATGCCGTCGTGAAGGGGAAAAACTGTTCTTGAAGGGCGCGCGCTGTTTCTCGCCCAAATGCGCGTTGGAGCGCCGGAGTTACGCGCCCGGCTTGCATGGCAAGAAGGCGCAGTTCCGACGCAAAGAATCGGACTACGGGCGGCAGTTGCGCGAGAAACAGAAGGCGCGCCGCATCTACGGCGTGTTGGAGCGACAGTTCCGCCGCTACTTTGAGGATGCGTTGCGTGTGAAAGGCATGACCGGCGCGACCCTGTTGACGATGCTGGAGCGACGGTTGGACAACGTGGTCTATCGCCTGGGGCTGGCCGATTCACGTGCGCAGGCGCGGCAGTTGGTGCGTCACGGCCATTTTACCTTGAATGGTCAGCGGGCAGATGTCCCCTCCATGCTGGTCAAGCCGGGCGACGTGATCGCCGTGCGTGAACGCAGCCGACAACTGAGTTACTTTAAAACCTTGGCTGAGACCTTGGGCGAGCGGTCTGTGCCCCCCTGGATGGCTCTGGACGCGGCCAGCATGTCAGGGCGCATATTGAGTCTGCCCTCCCGCGAGCAGATTGATACGACCTTGAACGAACAGCTCATCGTTGAGTATTACAGCCGTTAGGGCCGGTAGGGAGCGAGGAACGGCGCGCGGCGAAGGCTCGCCCGTGGCTCGCTGCCTGCTCGTTGCTTGTTTTGCGGCGAGGAGGGTACAGTTTGGTTAATCAAGTCTTGCCTAAAATTGAGCGCACGGCCAGCTCTCTCAACTACGGAAAGTTCGTGATCAGCCCATTGGAGAGCGGCTACGGCATCACCCTGGGCAATGCTCTGCGCCGGGTGTTGCTTTCTTCCCTGCCCGGCGCGGCCGTGACCTCGCTGCGCGTGACGGGGGTTCATCATGAGTTCTCGGCCATCCCCCATGTGCGGGAGGATATGACGGCCCTCCTTCTGAACGTGAAACAGATCCGGTTCAAGTCCTACACCGACGAGCCGGTGCGCGTCCACGTGGAGGTGAGAGGGGAGGGGCCGATCACAGCGGGGGATCTGATCTGCCCGCCCGAGGTGGAGGTGGTCAACCCTGAGTTGCACCTGCTGACCGCCGATTCCGACGAGGTAGACGTTGACCTGGAGATGGTGGTGCAGAAGGGCAAGGGCTACTCGCCGGCGGAGGAGAGGGGCAAACTGCCGTTGGGCGAGGTGCCGGTGGATGCCATCTTCAGCCCCATCCGCAAGGTCAACTACACGGTAGAACGGGCGCGCGTGGGCCAACAGACCGACTACGATCGGCTGATCCTGGAGATCTGGACCGACGGCACGATCACCCCGCACGAGGCGTTGAGCCAGGGCGCGAAGGAACTGGTGCAGCTCTTCTCGTTGATCGCGGGGGTGGAGGCCGTCATGGAAGAGGCGGAGGAGGTGCCCGAGGAGGGCATACCGCCTAGCGTGGACGAGGCGCCTATAGAGGAACTGAACCTCTCGGCGCGCGCCTTCAATTGCCTCAAGCGGGCGGGCATCACCCAGGTCGGCGAGGTCTTGCGCAGGCTGGAGCAGGGCGGCGAGGAGGAGATCCTGGCGATCCGTAATTTCGGCCGCAAATCGTTGGATGAGCTGTTGGATCGCCTGGAGGAAAAAGGCTATCTGAAGTACATCAGCTTCCGCCGCAAGGCGCCTGTGGCAGGGGCGGCGGACGGTGGTCAGGATCAGGGCGGTGAGGAAGGCCAGCCTGAGGAAGAGGCCGAGGATCTAGAAGAAGAGACGAGCGAAGAGGCGTAGGAGACCGTCATCATGAGACACCAAGTGAGTGGCCGCAAGTTGAACCGCAGCACCGGCCAGCGCCGGGCCTTGCGCCGGAACTTGCTCATCGCGCTGTTCCAACACGAACGCATCCGGACGACCGAGGCGCGGGCGCGCGCGATTCGCGCGGAGGCCGAGAAACTGATCACGATCGCCAAGCACGGCCACGCCGGCCGGCGCGATCCTGTTCATGCGCGCCGCCTGCTGGCCGCCGCGCTGACCGATGCGGCGGTGGTCAAGAAGTTGTACGATGAGATCGCGCCGCGCTTCGCCGAGCGCAAGGGGGGCTATACCCGCATCCTCAAGTTGGGGCCGCGCCAAGGCGACGCCGCGCCGATGGTGTTCCTAGAACTGGTGAAGTGAGCCGGTACCGGGCTACCGTTGAATACGACGGGACCGACTATCACGGGTTCCAAATTCAGGTCGGGTTGCCGACCATTCAGGAGGAATTAGAGCGGGCCTTGACCCGCATCACGGGCCAGGAGGTGCGGGTCAACGGGGCGGGGCGTACCGATACAGGCGTGCATGCGCTCGGCCAGGTGATCGCCTTTGACGTCCGTTGGCGGCATTCGCCGGCCGAGTTGCAGCGGGCCCTCAACGCGGTGCTCCCGACGGCCATCGCCGTTCAGGAGTTGGCCGAAGCGGCGGAGGGGTTTCACCCCCGCTTTGATGCGGTGAGCCGCACCTATCGCTACACCGTGCTGAACCAGCCGTGGCGGTCGCCGTTGGCGGCGCGCTTCGCGCATCACGTGGCGACGCCGCTCAACGTGGCGGCGATGAACGAGGCGGCCGCGGTGCTCATCGGCAGGCACGACTTCGCCGCGTTCGGTCAGCCGCCGCAGGGGGAAAACACGGTGCGCCAGGTGTGGCGGGCCGGCTGGCAACGGGAAGGGGTTTGGTGTCGCTTTGACATAGAGGCCGACGCCTTCTTGCGGGGCATGGTGCGCAGCCTGGTAGGCACGATGCTCCTGGTGGGACAGGGCCTCTTGAGCGTCGCGGAGTTCGCGGCCGTCCTGGCCAGCGGCGAGCGGGGGCGTGCGGCGCCGCCCGCGCCGCCATGCGGACTCTGCCTCATGGAAGTCAAGTATGGGCGTTGAGCGAGTGGCTTGCGCGCCGGATGACAGGCCAGCCCTCATTCATCGCCGATGCCGAGGAGTGATGACAGCGTGAAAACTTACACCGTAACGCCTGCGGACATTCAGCGGGAATGGTATGTGGTAGATGCCAAGGGCAAGACCTTGGGTCGGCTTGCCAGCGAGGTGGCGAAGATCCTGCGCGGCAAACACAAGCCCATCTACACGCCCCATGCGGATTGCGGCGATTACGTGATCATCGTGAACGCGGACAAGGTGCGTGTGACCGGGCGCAAGATGGAGCAAAAGATGTACTATCGGCACTCTGGCTATCCGGGCGGCTTCAAAGCTATCCGCTTGCGGGATCAATTGGCCCAGTTCCCTACGCGCGTGCTGGAACTGGCGATCCGTGGCATGCTCCCTAAAGGCCGTCTGGGGCGGGCCATGTACCGGAAGCTGAAGGTTTATGCCTCGGAGACGCACCCGCACGAGGCTCAAAAACCGAAGAAGTTGGAACTGTAGCGAGGAGGGACGATCCATGCCGGAAGAGCGATATGTGGAAGGCGTAGGGCGACGCAAACGGGCCACGGCGCGGGTGCGGCTGGTTCCTGGCACGGGCAACTTCATCGTGAACGACAAGCCGCTGAACACCTACTTCACGCGCCTGCGCGATCTCTACAATGCCGTCGCGCCGTTGCGTGTCACCGGTAGCGAGACGCGTTACGATGTCTCGGTCAAGGTGGAAGGGGGGGGCATCAGCGGCCAGGCGGGCGCCATCTGCCATGGCTTGGCGCGCGCGCTGGTCGCCCGCGATGAGGCGCTGCGGCCACTCCTGCGCCAGGCGGGGCTGCTGTCCAGAGACCCGCGAGAGAAGGAGCGCAAGAAGTATGGCCTGAAGCGCGCCCGCAAGGCCCCGCAATACACGAAACGGTGAGCGCCGGGCCAAGGAATCCGAGAGGCCGGAACTGCTGGCTTATCTCGCTATACCCCTGAGAAGGGCGAGCCTAGGAGCCTACTAGAATGCAAGGCCCTGCCGTCGTGTCAGATGGGCAGGGCCCTTTTCGTTTCCGGGTCCTCAAGGGGTGGGGACGGGCGTCGGCAGGGCCAATCGTTGCAAGAGGTAGGCCATGCGGATGCGAGACAAAGCGACCAGTTCCGGTTTTTTCTCCCCGGCCAGGTCCGCGGCGGTTTGGTACTCGGCCAACGCCTCGCCGAGCCGATTAAGCGCTTCCAACACCGTACCTCGCTGGAAGTGCCCCTCGGCGGAGTTCGGGTCCAGCGTCAGGGCTTCGTCTAGGTCGGCCAAGGCCTCGTCCAGCCGTCCCAGAGAGCCGTACACGCGCCCTCGCTCCAGCAGGAAACGCAGACGACCGCCGGCGACCGTCTCCGCCTCAAGGTACTTTTGCTGGGCCTCGTCCTTCCTCCCTAGCGCCTCCAGCAACGCGCCGACCCATATCACCAGAGAGGGGTCCTCAGGGTCGGTCTGCGTTGCCTCCTCATATGCGGCCAGAGCGGCCTCTAGGTCCCCTTGGGCCAGCTTGGTTTCGGCCTCCCCGCGCAAACGCTCCACCTGCGCCACCTTGGGGTCCACAGGGAGGAGGCGAGGGAAGATAACGGTGATGAAGATGACCACGGCGGCGATGCCCAGGGCGGTGAAGGCTAGCCGACGCAGTTGCTGCCGACGCGCCGCTGCCGCGATCTCGTCCACGTACCACCACCAGCGCTCGCGGGTGGCTTCGGCCTCCTGCCGGGCCTTGGGGAACTCTGGGCCTGCCTCACGCAGCAGTTGGCCTGCGCGCTTGCGCAAGAGCGCCTCCACCGTCTCCAGGCGCACCCGTTCTGGCCTGAGGTCCACGCCGCCGGCCTCTAACTGCGCCATGAGGGTGGCGATGCGGTCCATCCAATCCAGCACCTCTATGGCGCCGGGGCCGGCGCCTTTCAGGTTGACGAGGCGCCGCTCGGCCCGATCCAGAAGGTCGCGCAGCTCATCTCCAGGGGTTAACTTGGTCGGAGGGAGTGCTCTCGCCATGTTCCACCTCTAGCCTCAGGGTCAACAAGGGGCGTAGCTCGCCGACGGGCACCCCGCGCCAATTGTGCAGGGGGCGGCGGCCATAGCGGACTAGCGACCTCAGGTCATTCTCGTCCAAGACGTGCAACTGCCGTAACGCCTCCACCGTTGCCAGCCCGCGGGCGCGGTCACCCAGGCCATCCTCCACCTTCAAGGCCAGCCCCAGCGCCGGTCTCTCTGCCCGCGGGAGGACGCCGACGCCTTGAAAGCCCTCCGCACCGCCCTTGCTCACGACGCGCCCGTCCGCGATGCGCATCAGGTCGCTGTCCAAATTTCCTTTGCTCGCGCCCACCATCTCCGGATAGGCTTGCATGGCCGCCACGATGCGGCGGCAGGCGGCCTGGCGCGCCGGAGGGAGATCACGAGGATCACACAGGCGCGCGTAGGCCCGCGCCGCGGCCCGCAAGGGCAACGCGAAGGTGGGAACGCTGCATCCGTCTACGCCGATGATGAGTTCTTCGGGGCGGAGTCCGGCCATCTCGGCGACCACACGCCGGTTGGCGACCTGCACGGGATGATCCGGTTCCAGGTAGGTTACGACCTCCGCGCCCCAGTAGCGGCACAGTGCCAACATGCCGCTGTGCTTGCCGGAGCAGTTGTTGTGAATCGGCTGCGGGCTTTGCCCTGTGCAGAGGAGGGAACGGGCCGTCTCCTCGTGGATAGGCATGTGCGCGCCGCAACGCAGCGCGTCCTCGCGCAGCCCGATCTTGCTCAGGATGCTCCGCACCGCTTCCAGATGCTGCGGCTCCGCCGCGTGGGAGCCGCAGATGACCGCTAGTTCGCGCTCGGTTAAGCCGAAGTGATCCGCCGCGCCGCTCTCCACCACCGCGAGGGCCTGAAAGGGCTTGGCTGCCGAACGCAGGTATGTCACCCGATCAGGGTCACCTACGCTGGCGATGATGCGCCCATCCGTCGCGGCGACGACCAACACGCCGTGATGCTGCGATTCCACGATGCTGCCGCGCGCAACCTCTACCAGCGCCGGCAGATGTTCGTTCGTTGTCATCATCATCTGTGGTTTTGCCCACCTTGTCAAGGGTCGGAATTTCAAAAAGGGAAAGGCAAGGTTTTAGGGAAAGCAATAGTCCTCCATGGCTTCGCAAATCGCTGCGATGTTTCGCAGGGGGATTTCGGCCCCTCCGTAAACGGCGGCCAAGAGCATCAATCCGCCTTCGGGCATCGCCATCGCGTCCACTACCTGTTTGATCTGCTCGCGGAGTTCGGTCGGGGTCATGAAAGGGAAGCCTTGCCGATCCAGGTCCACGTCGGCGCAAAGTTTCCCTTTGTAGGCGCGGACGATCCCTTCCAAGGTGTTCGCCCTGAGTTGAGGGTCGTGCACGGAGACGCCGCACTCCACTAGGTCGTCCACGATCTCCAAGAGGCGACCGTCCGATGACAAATAAACGTGCACCCCGGCCCGGCGGCAGGTCTGGAAAAGCCTCATGAACATCGGCTTGATGTGTTTGCGAAAACTGGCAGGGCTGATCATCAGGCGATCTTGCGCGCCGATGTCGGTATGGAAGCCAATCACATCTACGCCGATCTCCAGCCACTTGTTGATCAGCCTCATCTCGTATTCCTCTAACATCCCGATCAGGCGGGTGGGTTGCGGCGGCTCGTGCACGAAGTCCATCATCAGGTTTTCAAAGCCCCGCAGAAAGTAGAGGCGGTCAAAGAGGCGCTCGCCGTCGCCCATGATCAAAAGCCCTCTCTTCCTTCGCTCCTCTACGGTTCGCTTGATCTCCTCCCAATCCCTCACGCCTCGCTCCGTCTGCCGCAGCGGGTCCGGCAGCCGGTAAGTGTCCAGGGCGCGCCAATCGGCCAGGGGGTGCTCCACCACTTGCCCTTCCAGCCCTTCCTGCACGTTGTACCAGAGGCAACCCCAGTTGTCTCGGTAGTATTCTCCCTGCCGATAGACGGCGGGCATCTCCTCGTAGAAATCCGCGTTCTCCCGGCTATAGTCGGGGAACAGCCGAGGATGGGCTAGGACGATCTTTTCCAGATCCTCGCGATAGACCCGCCAGATCAAAGGTGAGAAGACGACGCGAAAAGGGATCCACTGCGGATA
Source organism: Anaerolineae bacterium (assembly GCA_034434975.1). Taxonomy (GTDB): domain Bacteria; phylum Chloroflexota; class Anaerolineae; order JADYZS01; family JADYZS01; genus JADYZS01. The sequence continues at coordinate 20,350 of DAOTYP010000053.1, forward strand.
GCGAAGCTCCACCGCGCGCAGCCAGTTCTCTCGGGCGTCCATGCGGGTGGCCTCCTCTGACAGGTTAGAGGGTCCGAGCCAGCCCCCACCGGAAAGTATACGCCATGAAGCCGATAGAAGCAAAAGGGCGCGTGGAGGGTAGAGAGGGGGGAGTGCTCCAAGGCGTTCTCAGGCCTTTCAGGGGCTGCACGCCGCGTCCTGGAAGACGGTAAGGCTGCCGGCGCCGTAATCGGCCACGTACACCCGGTTCTCGTAGACCGCGAGGCCTTGACCGCCGTCGTCCCCGCCCTGGTTTTCCAACGGTAGATCGGCTACCTGGGCCAACGTATCCTCGCGCAGCACCAAGAGGCGATCTTGCCTGGCCAGGATGACGAAGAGGTGCTGCGTTATGGGGTTCACCGCCACGGCGAAGGGCCGATCGGGGAGGACGACGCGTTGGATCTGGACGCCCGTGGCCGCGTCTATGGCCCACAGGGAGTGATCGGCCCAGTGGCCCACGTAGAGGCGCCCTAGGAGCGGGTTATAGGCGATGCCGAACGGCTCGGCACCGGTGGCGATGGTGCGCACGAGTTGACCGTCGCGATCCAGCACTTGCGCGCCGCCGGCGCTTCCCAGGGTGGTTACCCAACCGCGCGCGCCGCCGGCGGCGGCCAGGGCAGGGTGAGCGCCGACCGGCGCGGTGCGCAGGACGGAGTTGGCGGCGCTGTCTATCACGGTCACCGAATCGCTGCCGAAGTTCGCCACGAAGACGCGATCGGGGAGCGCGGCGACGCCGAAGGGGAGAAGCCCGACCGTCAGGGTGTATTGGAGGCTGTTCGGGTCGGCCGCATGAAAGACGGAGACGCTGGCCGAATCCCGATGTGCTAGGTAGACGTAACTTCCCGAGAGCGCGACACCGTTGGCGCCGCTGCCCGCGCCCTGCACCGTGCGCAGGAGGGTGAGGCTTGCCGCGTCCACTACGGCGAGGGAGGCGCTGTCATACAGGCCCACGTAGGCGCGTCCGGGCCCTACGGTGACCGATTTGGGGTGCGCCCCGACCGACACGCGGCCCAGGCGGACGGGTGTGCAGGCCGGGGGCGACGCGGGCGTCGGCTGCGGAAAGGCTTTCAGCAGGTCCGGCACGTACCTTTCCCCTGACCGCACCATGCGCAGGCTCAACTGATAGCCGCGACAATCTTTGCCCGCGAACTCGTGTACCGAGGCGAAGTAGATAGCGCTGGCGGGCGCAACCCACTCCAAGCGCGAGGCCAGGCCGCGGCCCGGCGTGGGATCGTCGTCGTTGTAGGCCAGGCGCGTCGTCCCGTCCTGGTCCCAAAGGGTGAGCACGGTGTCCGCGCCGGCGGTGAGGTTATCGGTGCTCAGGACGTACGTCATGCCGGCGACGGCCTGGAAGCGGATGTAGTCCCGATCGCCGGCCGGGTCAAAGGTGTGGCTGGTAGGCGCGTTGTTGGGGATGACCCACGTCGCCTGCGCCGGCGCATCGTCGGGCTCGTACC
>DAOTYP010000054.1:0-7972 GCA_034434975.1 Anaerolineae bacterium
GGGTGGCCGGGCGAGGCGGGGGCGACCCGGCCAGTTCGTCGCAAGCCTTGGCCGAGGCCAGGTGGTGGCTGACCGGGCAGATCCCGCAGATGCGCGGCGTGATCACGGGCATTTCAAAGTACAGTCGTCCCTCGCAGAACTTCTCAAACCCTCTGAACTCGTTGATGTGCAGGTAAGCCCGCTCCACGCCGCCGCCGTCGTTCAGGTGGATCGTGACTTTGGCGTGCCCCTCTATGCGGGTTACCGGCTCTATGGTGATCTTCTGTGCGCTCATCTCACCTTCCTCACCTCTCATCAATGCCAGTGCAGTTTATCGTTCTTGAGTTCCGGCATCCGCCCTTGTGCCAGTTCGGTCAGCACGTAGTAGATGACGTCGGCGTCGGGCGGACAACCGGGCACGTGCACGTCTACCTTGACGACCTCGTTCAAAGCCCGCACCCTGGTCGGCGCGCCCAGTTCGGGGCTGCGAGGGATCTTGCCTTCGGCGTCGGTGCTCTCGGTCTCCACGTAGGCCCGCCGCAGGGAATCCTCCAGCGGGAAGAAGTTGCGCATGGCGATCACACCGCCGAAGACCGCGCAATCCCCCAACGCGACGAGGATTTTACAGCGTTTGCGCATCCGGTGGGCTACCTCTTCGTTGGTCGTCGTGTTCACCGCGCCCGTCAGGACACCCACGTCAACGCCTGACTCATCCGGTTCCTTCAGGTCGGTGATCGGCGTAGCCCGTATGTCCACGGCTTCCACCAGGTTCACGATCCGCTCATCCATGTCCAGCAGCGACATGTGGCATCCGGCGCAGGCTGCCAACCAATCCGTTGAGACCTTCGGCTTAGACATCTCTGACTCCTTTCCTGTGTAACCCTATCGCGTGTCAGGCCAGAATCGGCGTGCTGTACACGCCCCGTTGCAGACGGGCTTTCCAGTCGTCGTCCAACGTCAGCCCCATGGTGGAGGCCAGCGCCTGGAGCGCGCTCACGTGAGACCTGACTTCTTCGGGGGCCCGCAAGGCGGCGCGCGCCCGTTGCAGGCGCCCTTCTAGGTTGATGTAATGCCCTTCTTGTTCGGCCCACATCTCCGCCGGCAGCACCACGTCGGCCATGGCGGTCAGCGGGGAGACGTAACTGGCCTGCACGGCCAGGAATGGCGCGCCTTCCACCCGTTGGATGAGGCGCTGGCTTGGCCGATCGTCGCCCAGGGCGAGGAAGAGCGCCTGCCGACCGTCCACCTGGAACGGCTTGGTCAGCCCGTACACGGCAGCGGCCTGGCTGTTGGCCTCGCCCTTGACGCCGATCACCGCGGAGCGATCCTCGGTGAGCGCGCCCACCAGGCGAGCCAGGTCCACCAGCGCCCTCAGCGCCTGGGACGAGTCCTTGCCCGTGAGGCCCTTGCCGTAGACGAACACGGGCTGATGGGCCATGGCGATCAGGTGTCCCACCATCAGGATCGTTTCGGCCGGGATGCCGGTCTTCCGGGCCACGATGTCGGGGGTGTAGCGCGCCAGTTCGCTGAGGCTCGGCCCTTCGCCTTTGGCCAGGCCGTGATGCACGATCCCGGCCATGAGGCCCATCAGAAGTTCGTAGTCGGTTCCTGGCTGGGGCTTGAGGGCGTAATCGGCCAACCTGTGAAAATCGTTCTCGGTGGGATCAATCACCACCAGTTTCGTCCCTTTGGGCAAGGCTCGTTTGACGAAGAAGCCGGCGACCTGGTGGTTTTCGGCCAGGTTTGCGCCGATGATGACCACGCAATCGGCCGACTTCAGCGCGTCCAGGTTCCCTTCAAAGGCCCGGCCCAGGCCTTGCGCGAGCGCGGTCGGCTGGGCGGTGGTCATCCCTTCCTCTATGCTGGTGACCATGTCGCTGCCGAGTTTCTCGGCGAAGAGTTGGCCGAAGAGGTGGAGCGCCTCGGCAGGGAGCCGCGTGGAGGCGAGGGCGGCTATGCCGTCTCCGCGGCGGCCGGCCAGGGGTTTGAGTCGGGCCGCTATGACGTTCAGGGCCTCGTCCCACGTGGCGGCTTTCAGGGCGCCGTTTCTGCGCACGAGCGGCGTCACCAACCGCTCTCGCTCCTCGTTCAGGGGGAGGAAACGGCCCACCTCGCACAACACGCCCTGGTTGAGGGGGGCATCCCAATCGCCGTCAATCCGCACCAGGTGGTTGTCGCGCGTGATCAATTCCACGCCGCAGCCGACGCTGCATCCCAGGCAGACGGACTTGGTGCGTTCCACCTCTTTCTCGCGGCCCCGGTAGGCGCTTGCGCGCTCTATCAGCGCGCCTGTAGGACAAACCTGGACGCAGGTGCCGCACGAGATACAACTGCTCTCGCCCAGCGGCACGCCGAGGTCGGCGATCAGGAGGCTGTTGGCGCCGCGCTCCATGATGCCCAGGGTGAAGTTGCCCACCAGTTCACCGCAGGCCCGCACGCAGCGGCGGCAAAGGATGCAGCGGTTGTGATCCAACACGAAATGCTGGTGCGACGCATCCACCGGCAGCGGCTGCCAGTTCGTCGGGAGCGGCCAGTGGGTCATGTTTTGGCGATAGGCCGCGTTCTGGAGTTCGCAGTCGCCGCCGCTCATCTGGCAGTACATGCAGAAGTGGTTGCGCTCGCTAAAGAGGAGGGTCAGGATGAACTTGCGCGACTCGCGCAGTTGTGGCGTGTCGGTGCGCACCACCATTCCGTTGCTGACCGGCAAGGTGCAGGATGGCTGCGGCACGCGTGCCCCTTCCACCTCTACGATGCACAGGCGGCAGGCGCCGATGGGTGTCAGATGCGCATGGTCGCAGAGCCTCGGTATGTCGATCCCGGCCATCTCTGCCGCCCGCAGAACCGTCGTGCCCTCGGGAACTTCAACCTTTTTGCCGTCTATCGTCAGACTGACCATAGTGTATCCTCTCTGCGTGTTTCAGGCGTGATCCGGCTGAGAGTTAGGCAGCCATAGCCAGGCGACCGCTCATAGGGCAGGCGCCGGCGGGACAAACTTTCAGGCGAATGTGGGCCTCTACCTCGGCCCGGAAATGTCTCAGGATGTCGCGGATGGGCGTGGCGGCCGTCTGGCCCAGGCCGCAGTTGGAGAGTTGATACAGGCCGTCGGCCAAAAGGAGGAGGTCGTCCAGGTCGCTGAGTTTCCCGATCCCCTCGGAGATGTTGTTGAGGATGCGGTAGGCCCGCTCCGTGCCGATGCGGCAGGGAGAGCACTTGCCGCAACTCTCCCCCCTGAAGAAGTTGAGGAGCACCTTGGCCAGGTCCACCACGCAGGTTTCCTCGTCGCAGATCAACAGCGCCCCGGAGCCCAGCGACACCCCCGCGCGGGCGTAGGAATCAAAATCCATCGGCGTATCTTGCAGGCTGGCCGGGATGATGGAGCCGCTGGAACCGCCGGTCTGCGCCAGTTTGAAGGCGGCCCCGCCCTTCATCCCTTTGCCGTAGATGGCGATCACCTCGCGCAGCGTGATTCCCATCGGCACCTCAATCAGGCCGGTCACGTTGACGCGGCCCAGCACGGTGTAAACCTTGGTGCCGGGGCTGCTGCTGGTGCCGAACCGTCGGTACCAGGAAGCGCCGTTGCGGATGATGGGGGGCACGTTGGCGAGGGTTTCCACGTTGTTCACCACCGTCGGTTGGCCCCACAGGCCATAGGTGGTCGGGAAGGGAGGACGCGGGCGCGGCTCGCCGCGTTTGCCTTCTATGGATTCAATCAGCGCGGTCTCTTCGCCGCAGATGTACGCTCCCGCGCCCGTGTGGATGTGGATGTCAAAACGGAAGCCGCTGCCGAAGATGTCCTCGCCCAGGAAACCCATCTCCTTGGCCTGTTGAATGGCCGTGCGGAGCCGCGCCTGGGCCAGGGCATACTCGCCCCGCACGTAGATGTATCCCTCGTGCGCGCCGACGGCGTAGCCGGCCAACGTCATCGCCTCAATGATGCTGTGCGGGTCGCCTTCCAGGATGACCCGGTCCTTGAAGGTGCCCGGCTCGCTCTCGTCGGCGTTGCAGATGATGTATTTGGTGTCGCTTTTCGCTTGCGCGACGAAGCGCCACTTCGTGCCGGTGGGGAAGCCCGCGCCCCCTCTGCCCCTGAGGCCCGACTTGGTGATCTCCTCAACGACCTCGGACGGCTTCATCGTCGTCAGGGCCTTGCCCAACGCCTCGTAACCGTCGTGGGCGATGTAATCTGCGATGTCCTCGGGGTCAATCAGGCCTGCCCTGGCCAACACGATGCGCTGCTCGGCGGGCAAGGTTCCCTTGCGGGCGGAGAGCCAGGCGATGCGTCCCGAGAGCTCCCTGGTCGGCGCCTGAAGGCCGGCGGCGATGCGCCCCTTCAGGAGGTGTTCTTCTACCAGGAAATGCACATCTTCGGGCCTCACGGGCCCGTAGAGCACCGCCTCGGGATAGACGATCACCAGGGGCACGGCGTCGTGGCGTCCGACATCGCCTACCATGGCCACGGCGACCTCATCTTCCAGGCCGAAGGCGGCGATCTCCTGTTGCAGGCGTTGGAAGACCTCCTGCGCGCCTCGCTGCATGCTGTCGGCGTCGCTGGAAACCAACACCATAGATCGGATCGGCTTCATTTGCTCCTTCCCCCTCTATGAGTAGCGCGCCAAGATCTCCGGCACCCGCTCAGGGGGCACCGAGCCGTAGATGTCCTCATCCACGACGAGCACGGGGCCGACGCCGCAGACGCCCAGGCAACTGGCCGTCAGCAGCGTCCATTTCCCGTCGGCGCTGGTCTCTCCCGGTTGCAGGCCCAACTCCTCCTGCAGCCGGCGCCAGACCTCGCGGCCGCCCATCACATGGCAGGGTGCGCTTTCGCAGAATTGGATCACGTGCCTGCCCCGCGGCTTGGTGGAGAGCATCCGGTAAAAGCCTGCCACCGAGAGGACCTGGCTGGAAGGAAGCCGCAGGTGCTGGCTCACCGCTTCTAGTGCCTCGGTCGGCAGGTATCCCAGCACGCGACTGACCTCCGTCAGGATGGGGATCACCGCCTCCCGGGTGTTGCCGTGGCGCTCCACCGCCGCCTTGACCACCGCTTGCGGGTCCTTCTTCACCGTCATCTTCTCTGCCTCGGCGATACGAGTGGCCATTCCCCCTCCTTAAAAAGCCTGTGGTTCATCGCACCACTACGGCATTGAAGTTGCATACCTGCATGCAGATGCCGCAGCGGATGCAGATATCCGGGTCAATGACGTGAAGCTGCCGCCGCTGGCCGCTGATGGCGCCCACCGGGCAGTTACGCGCGCAGACGGTGCAGCCCGTGCAGACGTCTGCCAAGATCTCGTAGCGTATGAGCGCGCGGCAGACTTTGGCCGGGCACCTCTTCTCATAGATGTGCGCCTCGTATTCCGCCCGGAAGTGCTTCAGGGTGCTGGCGACGGGGTTCGGCGCGCCCTGGCCCAGGCCGCATAGGCTGGTCGTCCTGATCTGCTCGCACAGCATCTCCAGCGTCTCAATGTCGCCGTGCCGACCCTGGCCTGCGCAGATCCGTTGCAGGATCTCCAGGATGCGCCGCGTGCCGACCCGGCATGGCGGGCACTTGCCGCACGATTCGTCCTGGGTGAACTCCATGAAGAAGCGGGCGATGTCCACCATGCAGGTCTCTTCGTCCATCACGATCATGCCGCCGGACCCCATGATGGCGCCCGCTGCCGTCAGAGATTCGTAGTCCACCCCTTTATCCAGGAACGAGGCGGGGAGGCAGCCGCCCATAGGCCCGCCGATCTGCACCGCCTTGAAGGCTTTGTCATCCTTGATCCCCCCGCCCACGTCGTAGATGACCTCGCGCAGGGTGATGCCCAAGGGGACCTCAATGAGGCCGGTGTTCTTCACGTCCCCGGCGATGGCGAAGGTCTTGGTGCCCTTGCTCTTCTCGGTGCCCATGCTGGCGAACCACTCGGCCCCGCGCAGGATGATCTGGGGCACGTTGGCGTAGGTCTCCACGTTGTTGATGTTCGTCGGCTGGCCCCAGAGGCCCTTGACGGCGGGGAAGGGCGGGCGCGGGCGCGGCTCGCCGCGTCTCCCTTCAATGGAGGCCATGAGCGCGGTCTCCTCACCGCAGACGAAGGCGCCCGCGCCCATGCGCACTTCCATGTCAAACGAGAAGTCGCTACCTAGGATGTTCTGGCCCAAGAAGCCGAACTCGCGCGCCTGCTTGATGGCGATGTTGAGGGTCTTGACCGCGAGAGGGTATTCGGCGCGGCAATAGATGTAGCCCTGGCTGGCGCCGATGGCGTAGGCCGCGATGATCATCCCTTCCAGGACCGAGTGCGGGTCCCCCTCCAGCACGCGCCGATTCATGAACGCGCCTGGGTCGCCCTCGTCGGCGTTGCAGATGACGTATTTGGGGCTTCCTGGCGCCTGGCGCACCAGTTGCCACTTCTTCCCCGTGGGGAAGCCGGCGCCGCCGCGCCCCCGCAAGCCGGAAGCCAGCACCTCCGCGATCACCTCTTCCGGCGTCATCTCGGTCAACACTTTGCCCAGAGCCAGGTAGCCGTCCTCGGCGATGTAGTCCTCTATGTTGTTAGGGTCTATCTTCCCGCAGTTGCGCAGGACCACCCGCACTTCCTTCGGCTTGGGCGGGCCTAACTCTTCCTCCACGGGCGGGAGAGGCGGCGCCAGGAACTTCTTGGCCACCCGCCCCTTCAGGAAATGCTCTTCCACCAGGTAGGGGATGTCGTCTACCGTGAGGCCGACGTAGTGCACCCCTTCCGGGTACACCATCATCTCCGGGCCATTGGCACAGCCGCCGATGCGCGAGGTCTCCAGGACCTGCACCTCGTCAATGAGCCCCTGGGCCACCAGTTCGTCCTGCAAGGCGTCCAGAATCTTGTGGGCCCCTTTAGCCAGACATTCTGGGTCTATGCAGACCAACACATGGGTTCGGTAGTATTTCATAGTCGGCGTCTAACGTTCTTTCTGCGTCCGTTCGGCATGATGATCACGACGGGATAACGTACTCTGAGACGACCTTCCCGCCCATCACGTGCTCTTTCATGATCCGTTTGGCCCGCTCGGCGGAGACCTTCCCGTAGGTTACCTTCGGCTCGTCGCCGACCACCACTTCCACGATCGGCTCCCAGGAATCCAAGCCGATGTTTCCGGTCTGGCGGACGATCACGTCGCTCAGGTTCTCCTGCTCTATGACCTCTAGGATCGCCTTCATCGTCTCCCTGGCGCCGGCGGCGATGCCCGTCGTGCCCATGGCCACGGTGATTTGGACACGGCCGGACGTGCGCATGGCCTCGCGCTTTTTGAGGGCCTCTTCCTTCAGGCGCTTCAACTCTTCAAGCGATTTGATGGCTGGCATCCCTTAGCCTCCTGATCTGTGCGTTGCAAAGTCTCATTCCCTCGCGCGGCCATCCTGCTGCGCCTGTGCGATCCCCTCGCGCAGCATCTCCTTGATGAAGGCTAGGATAGATGGCTCCGTCAGAGGGATCCCGTCCAATTCCTGCTTGATGGGGTTGTCGTCAAAGGTGAACTCGGCCTTGCCGACCCGATAGACGAAGACCCAATTCACCGTTGGATGGCCGACGACGAGGGTGAGGATCGTACCCGCCAGGTCGCCCAAGGGCATCCGATCTATGTGGCTGTGTTGGAACTCCACTTCCAGGCGCGTCCCTTTCCCCACGGTAGAGGTGAGGCACAGGGAGCCGTTGCACGCTTCCGCGGCGGCCTTCAGGAGCGGTATCCCCAATCCGACCTTGCGGGTTGTGCGGCTTGTGACGAAAGGGTCGGTGACGCGGGACAACAACTCCTCTTCCATCCCCCGCCCGTCATCCTCAACAACGATCCGTAACCTATCCTTTGGCAAGTCCTCCTCTACGGCGATGAGCACCTTGCGGGCCCCGGCCGCTACGCTGTTCTCGGCGATGTCTAAGATGTGCAGCGCCAGTTCTCGCACCGCTCCCGCCTATTCTTGACACCTACGGAAGATCTGCGGCAGTTTGTTGGGCCGTATGCGACCGTGGATCTCCTCATCCACCAT
>DAOTYP010000055.1:0-4377 GCA_034434975.1 Anaerolineae bacterium
CCAACTTTTGCGCGTCCTACGGCTTCGTCCGGGCGCGCGCATCATCCTGCTGAACGGCGAGGGTGAAGAGTGCGAGGCCGAGATCACGGCCTTGCACGCCGAGCAAGCGCGGGCGCGGATTCTGGCCCGGCGGCCGGCCACGGGCGAGCCCACCCGTCAGGTTACCTTGTACCAGGCCGTGCTCAAAGGGCCGCGCTTTGAATGGGTCTTGCAGAAGGGGACGGAACTGGGGGTCGCGGCTTTTGTGCCCATTCTCGCTTCCCGCTGCGTCGCGGTGCCCCGGGATGTGGACGTTAAGTTGGTGCGCTGGCAAGCCATCGTGCGCGAGGCGGCGGAGCAAGCGGGGCGCGGCCGTCTGCCACACGTGGCTGCACCGCTCCCCTTCGCCGCGGCCTGCGCCAGCGCAAAGGAAAAACGCGCGTTCCTGGCCTGGGAGGGCGAGAAGACGACCAGCCTCCGCCGTGCCTTAGCGGAGTTGAAAGACCCTCAAGGGTCCACCTGGGCCCTGTTCATCGGGCCGGAGGGCGGCTTCAGCGCAGAGGAGGTCGCCCTGGCCCAAGGCTATGGCATTCGCCCGGTGGGCTTGGGCCCGCGCACGCTCCGGGCCGAAACCGCCAGCCTCGCAGCCCTGGCCGCGCTCTTTTTCGCCTTAGGCGAATGGGATGATCATCATCGCCCCAAGTAACCGTAAGGGAGGCAAAGATGCCCTACATCGTCGTGGATGGGCAACGTCTTTTCTACCAAGCGCATCGGGACGGCGGTGAGCGCGAAGGCCCGCCGCTCCTGTTGATCCACGGCGCGGGCGGCACTTACCTGCACTGGCCGCCTCAACTGCGGCACCTGCCGGGGGTTGACGTCTATGCTCTGGACCTGCCGGGACACGGGCGTTCAGAAGGCCCAGGCCGGCGGAGCATCGCCGCCTACCGCGAGGTCGTTCATGCTTTCAGCCACGCGCTCGGCCTCGGACGCTTCGTCCTCGGAGGCCATTCCATGGGCGGGGCGGTCGCGCAAGATTACGCCCTAGCCTACCCCGGCCGGCTGGCGGGCCTGATCCTCGTGGCCTCAGGCGCGCGGCTGCGCGTTGCTCCTGCCATCCTGAATGGCCTCCGCGATGACTTCCCGGCCACCGTTCGTCTGATCGCAGATTGGGCCTACGGCGCATCGCCTTCGGAGCGCATGCGCCGATTGTACGCGGAGCGCCTGTTGGACAACGATCCGCGGGTGTTGCAAGGCGACTACGCAGCCTGCAACGACTTTGACCTCATGGATCGGGTCCAACGCATCGCGGCGCCCACGCTGATCATCTGTGGAGAGGCCGACCGTCTCACGCCGCCCAAGTACAGCCAGTATTTGAGCCAGCAGATTCCCGGCGCGCGGCTTCACCTGCTCAGCGGCGCAGGCCACATGTTGATGCTGGAGCAAGCGGAGCGCGTAACCGAGATCATCGCCGACTTCCTGGCCCATCTATCGGTCGGCCAAGAGCCTGCCGAACAGACGGCAGCCAAGCCGCCGGTCGCATGATGATCCCCGCGGCTGCCTAACGTAGGGCCACGCCCCCCTCATAGGCTATGAGGGCCTGCCCACCGGCGTCGGTCCAGAGGAGGCGTACGCGCGCCCGTTCCGGCGCATCCGCGGGCAGCCGCACCAGGCGATTGAAGGGGGCGTCGGGCCGCAGGGCTACGTTCTGGCTGAAGAGCGGACGGTCGTCCAGGCTGACCTGAAGGACGCCCGCGGTCGGCACGGTGGGAAACAGCCCCACGCGCAGGCCATCGGCTTCAGCACGCAGGTTGACCGCGCCGTTCTCGTTCGCATACACGACGCCGCCGATGCCTGCCACCGGGAACCACGTCTCCGCCCATTCCACCGCGGCGCCAGGCCTCAATTCCGCCTGATCCCAGAAGGTAGGAGAAAGGCCGCCGTGCAACTCCACGTAGGCCGAGTCGTCATCGGTGTATTCGCCGGGCGAGATGGCCTTGGCTCCCCACCCGAGGCCGAAACCCTTGGCCCCGCGCGCGACCTCGCTGGGATAAACCCGCATCATCCCCTCGTCGGCGGCACGATCATAGACGCCCATGAAATCGCCCTGGGCCGCAGGGCGCGCGAAGAACCCCAGCCACTCGCTCCAGGTGCCTAACCGGCTCACATCGCGCCCTCCGTAGATCGGCCAAGTGAAAGGTTGCCCCGCGCTCGGCAGGCGCGGATCGCCCGTGGAGTGCACCGTCATCTCGCTCACCGGGAAGATGAACTGCAACTCGGCCGAGGGACGATTCAGGCCGCCAGGCGCAAGCATGGCGTTCAGCCAGAACTGAAAGCGGACCCCCTGCCCGCCCGGATTCTCAATGCGCGGGCGCACCGTGAAGCGCGCCTCTCCCGCGGCCAGGGTAATGTCCACCAGCGCCCGCAAGCGGTCCTTGCCGCCGTCAAAGACCGTGACCGTCACCTCATCCTCGCGCGGCAGCGTGATGTACCCCCAACGCGTGCCCCACTCATAGCCATGTTCCGCCACCGGCAAGCCCCATTCCATCCCACCTGCGGCAAGCCAACCTCCCTGCTCCGGCGGCCCCCAAGGCGACGGCTTCAACACCGGATTGCGGTAAAACTCGTTGTGGCCGGTGGGCTTGAAAACGGCTTCGTACAGGCGCCCGCCCAGGTCGGGGAAAATGGTCAACCGCAAGTATTCGTTCTCCAGCACCACCAACAGGTAGTCCTGGGCCACCGGCGTCGGATGGCTGGCCAGGTAAGCCTCCCGGTCAAAGCGGAAGAAGGGGAAATTGAGCTCAGCGTTGCGATCCTCACGCCAGAAATCGCGGAAAGGATAGGTCGCAATGGTGCGGGTGACGACGTAGACCGCAACCGTCGGAGCAAGGGGCGTAGAGGTAGGGGAAACGGGCGTGGGCGTGGCCGTGAAAGAAGGAGGCAGCGTCTCCGTGGCCCTGGGCGTCGCGGTCGGCTCCTGATGAACCTCGGGCAGAAAGCGCGTAACGGCCTCGGTGGGGATGGGCGTTGGGGAAGGCGTCAAGGTCGCCTTAGACGAAGGCAAAACGAGGGCCGTGGGCGTCTTCTCGGCAACGGTGGGAGAAGGAGCGGCGGTAGGCGTCTTGGCCACGGCGGGAAGTTCGCCGGAGAGCGCCCTTTCCTCCCCGGCGGCGAGGTCCAACTCGCGTTCCAGGGCAAGGTAGCCCTCGCGCTCCACGCGCACCGCGTAACGTCCGGGCGCCAGTTCTAACTCCAAGGGGGTTTGACCAAGGGCTTCCCCGTTGATCAGCACCGTAGAGCCTTCCGGCAGAACCTGCACAGCAAGGAAGGCCGAGGTGCTCGGGGCAGGCGTCGGCGTCGCCGAGGGATAACCGATGCAAGCGGCCAGGAGCAAGATCAAGACAGCCCCGGCCAAGAGCCTACGCGCTCGGACGTGAAGGACGGGCCGACGCTCCTTCACAAACAAGGCCTTCAAGGTTTACCGAGCCTCTCTGGCTACCCTCACGCGCTCGGCCAGCAATTGCGCTTGGCGGGCATAGTCGATCGCGGCGGCAAGGACGCGCGCGGCCTCTTGTGGGCTATGGAAGCCGGTGCTGTTCTCAGAGAAGATGAAATCCCAACGCATGGAAGCGCGACGGTACAATCGGCGCGCCTCAGCCAGTTCCGATTCGGTCGCGCCGACCTCCTGCGCGGCCTTGATGGCGTCTATCGCGGCGATGAGAGCCTCTTCGCTCCGACGCAGCAGTTCCGCGGTGCGGTTCTGGATGGAAATGACCCGCTCGCGCAAAGCCTCCTCATCCTGCCTGTGGCAAGTCTGGCAAGCCTTGTTGAGGTTGGTCAGAGGGCTGCGCACCCAGTGGTCCGACACCTTGACCGCGCCATCGCGCACGTATGGCATGTGGCAATCAGCACATGCTACGCCGGACTTGGCGTGTAGGCCAGTGCTCCACAACTCAAATTCCGGATGCTGAATCTTGATCAAGGGTGCCTGGGTCTCTTTATGTGTCCAATCCTTAAAACCGTAGCCATCATAGTGGGCCTCTATGTCATCAATGGTCAAACCTTGGCTCCACGGGAAGGTCAAAACCTTGTCCTCCCCCAGGAAATAATACTCCACATGGCACTGGGCGCACACGTAGGTGCGCATCTCTTGTCGGGTGGCCTTGCTCAGGTCAACGCCTCGCTCTTCTAGCGCATTTTTCAGGGCTGGCCGGGTGATGCGCAACTCCATGGTTCGGGGATCATGACAATCGGCGCAAGAAGAGCCCAAATGCACCTGATCCTTCAGATCGTTGTAGGGGGTGCGATTGAGCGCCTCCCAACCCATCTTAGCGATCAGCAGGGGCGCCTCTGCCGCATGGCAATTGAGGCAAGCCCCCGGTTGATTAACCACTTGTACGC
>DAOTYP010000056.1:0-14965 GCA_034434975.1 Anaerolineae bacterium
GCAACCCGATGGCTTGCGCGGCGGCTCTGGCTAGCATTGAGGTGATTGAGGAAGAGGATCTGTGCGCCCGTTCTGCCCATCTGGGGGAGATCCTGCTCAGGGAGATGCGCGCAATGGAGGCCCGTCATCCGATCATTGGCGAAGTGCGCGGGATAGGTTGCCTCCTCGGCATTGAGCTGGTGAAGGACAAGACTACGCGCGAGCCTTTTGAGCAGGCAGGCCGACTCGTTTACCAGAAGGCATTCCGCAAGGGGTTGGCCTGGATCCCCGCTGGCCACATCTTGCGCATGTCGCCGCCGATGATCATGGAGGACGACCTGGCCCTGAAAGGGCTGGCCATCATTGAAGAGGCCATCTATGAGACGGAGCGGGAGCTAGGGTACGTCGGTTGACGGGCGGCTAACCGGTCGGCGAGGTAAATTTCAAATGAAAGTGAAAGAGCTTCGCTTTGGGGTCATCGGCTGCGGATTGATGGCGCGCGAGTTCGCCAGCGCCACGCAACGCTGGGCCCACCTGTTGGAGATGGATGTCCGGCCGGTACTCGTGGCTGTGGCTGATGCCAAGCCAGCATGCCTGGACTGGTTCACCAACAACTTGTGCAATGTCACCACAGCGGTAACCGACTACCGCGATCTCCTTGCCGATCCCAACGTGGACGCGGTTTACTGCGCGGTGCCGCATCATTTGCACGCGCAGATCTTTACCGATGTCATCCGGGCGGGCAAGCATCTCCTCGGCGAGAAGCCGTTTGGCATTGACCTGGCTGCCAACGAGCAGATCCTCGCGGCCTTGCGAGAACACCCCGAGGTGTTTGCCCGCTGCTCGTCCGAGTTCCCGTTCTATCCGGGCGCGTATCAGATCATCAAGTTTCTGCAGGAAGGGCGGTTCGGCCGGATCATTGAGGTAGAGGCCGGCTTTTGGCACTCCAGCGACCTTGACCCGCAGAAGCCGATCAACTGGAAGCGCATGGTTCAGTTCAACGGCGAGTACGGTTGCATGGGTGACCTGGGGATGCACGTGTTGCACATCCCGCTTCGCTTCGGCTGGATGCCGGTCAACGTGCGCGCGCTATTGTCCAAGATCGTAACGGAACGGCCCGATGGCAAGGGAGGCATGGCACCTTGTGAGACGTGGGATAACGCCATCTTGGCGTGTGAGGTGAAGGCGGCCGACCAGCACTTCCCGATGATGCTGAGCACCAAGCGCATCGCGCCCGGAGAAACGAACACCTGGTTCATCAGGATCCTCGGCACCGAGTTTTCGGCTGAGTTCACCACCAAATACCCGCGCACCCTGCGCACGATGACCTATCGCTCCGGCAGGCCACAAAGCTGGGAAGTGCTGGATCTGGGATATACCTCGGCTTATCCTGCGATCACCGGCACCATCTTTGAGTTTGGTTTCCCTGATAGCATCTTGCAGATGTACGCCGCTTTCTGTGACGAACTGGTGAATCGTGAGCAGATGCGTCAACCGTTCGGCTGCGTCACGCCCGAGGAAACTCATCAGCAGCATCTCGTGCTCACCGCTGCGCTGGAGTCTCATTGGACGGGACAGGTGGTGCACCTTTCCCCTGTGCGTTGACGGGGAAAACCGAGATCTTCAGGGGAAAAAGGATGGCGCGCTACCCACAAGCGATATTGGTTACCTGCTGTGTTCCTTGGGATGAAAACGGGCGCCTGCTGGAGGAACTCTTTCGTCGGCACGTGCGCGATACCCTGCGACACTTTAACCATGTCTACATATTTGGCACGGCTGGCGAGGGCCACGCGGTTGACACGGCGCGATTTCAGCGCATCGTCCAGATCTTCTATGAAGAGACGCGTGGCGAAGATGTCCATCCCATGGTCGGCGTGATCGGCCTCTCCACCGCCAATGTGGTAGAACGGCTCGCGTTCGCATACCAGGTAGGCTTTCGCATGTTTCAGATCTCCTTGCCCTCTTGGGGCGCGCTGAACGACCAGGAGTTGATGGCCTTTTTCACGGATGTGTGTGGCGAGTTCCCGGATGCACAATTTCTCCACTACAATTTGCCGCGCGCCCGGCGTGTGCTCAAGGGCCCGGATTACCGGCGACTGGCTGATGCGGTGCCGAACCTGGTCGCCACTAAAAACACGGGCGGCGGCTTAGAAGCGGTCGCCAGCCTCATGACCCACGCCCCGGATTTACAGCACTTTTTCGGGGAGTTGAACTTCCCCTACGGCTGCTTGTACGGCGAATGTTCGCTGCTTCCATCTGTATCGCTGATCTCTCCTCGCAAGGCCAAGGCGCTGTTTGACGCCGGACGCAAGGGGTGTGTCGCTGAGTTGTTCAACTTGCAGAAAGAGTGCTACGACATGATGGTGGGCGTCTTAGGCCCGCTTCTGGCCGAGGAACGAATGGATGGCGCATACGACAAGATGATCGTGCGGCTGGGCGGTTTTGAGGAGATGCCGTTGCGTCTTCTCTCTCCATATCAGGGTTTCACCGAGGAGGAGTACCAGGCTTGCCAGCGCGCTCTATGCGAACGCTTTCCCGATTGGCTACCGTCTGCAGAGGGATAGGGCGATGATAACCTTTTGTACCGGTTGCGTTTCTCTGGTTAAGGCGGTGTCGGTGTGAAAGGCTAGGTTGCGTGGCCTCCAGGCCAGGTCGCCCTATCGGTGGAACGGGCCGTTGTAGCCTAGCCTTTGCAGACCTATGGGGAGGTGCGGGTCATGGTGAAGAGTATCCGGTGGCTTGCTCAGTCATGAGGCCTGACCAGCCATCCCAAGCCTCGTCTGACGGGGATTGAGCAGGCAGAAGACGCGATCGCTAATATTTTTAGGAGGACAAGCATGGAGATCCAAAAGAAGGTCTCGCGCCGAGATTTTGTCAGGTTGACCGGTATCGCTGCCGGTGCCGCGGCCCTGGCTGCCTGTGCGACCCCTACACCGCAGGTCATCAAAGAGACCGTGGTCGTGAAGGAGACGGTTCCCGTCAAAGAGGTGGTCAAGGAGACCGTCGCCGTTGAAAAGGTCGTGACCAAGGAAGTGGAGAAGGTTGTGACCGCCACGCCCGTGCCCACCGAGGCTCCTAAGCCGGTCAAGGTCGTGTTCTGGACTGACCCTCTCTTCGCTAAGCCGCCTCGCCGCCCCGAGTTCACCGAGATAGGTCAGTACGAGAACTGGCAGGCCGAGCAGTTCAAGAAGATGAATCCTCACGTGACCGTTGAAGTTTTGGCGATGGACTGGGCCGACCTGCCCAAGAAGGTGCCCGCCGCCGTGGCTGCCGGAACTCCGCCGGACATCATGAAGGACTATCTGGGGCGCACCTCCGGTTTCGCCTATAGCGATGTGTTGGTGAAGCTGGATCAGCAATTGCCCAAGGAGACGATAGACGATCTCCTCCCAGGTGTGCGGGACCTGTACATGATCAAAGGGTACCTCCACGCCTACCCTGTTTACTTCTGGGAGCATCATCTGAGCGTCAACAAGGCCCTGTTTGACAAGGCTGGGTTGACCAACATGCTCCCCTTTGACGACTATGACTGGACCTTTGACGAGTTCTATGCCGCCGCCAAGGCCATCAAGCAGGCTGGCGTTGGCGTGGAATACCCGTTGGGGCTGCAGGTCGCTTCGGAGCAGGGCGATTACGACATCCATGCCTTCTTCTGGGGCGCGGGCGCTTACACCTGGAAGCCGGATTGCAGCGGCCTGGACTACGATAACCCCAAGGCTCTGGAGGCCCTGAAGTTCGTCAAGAAGTTGTATGACGAAGGGCTGATCAACCCCGATGCCCCCACCCTGGGTTGGCAAGGTGTGCAGGCTCTCTTCCTGACCGGCAAGGCGGCCTGCATAGGCGGTGGTCTGAGCTTCATTAACGTTACGGTCCCGCAAAAGATCGCCGACGGTACGGTGACCGGGCCCATGGATGCCAAGATCATGACGTACCCTCATCTACCGGGTGAAAAGAACGGCTTAGCCATCGGCCCAACCGGGATGATGGTCTTCAAGCGAGACAAACGTACTGACTACGAACTGAAGTGGGTCATCAAGTTCTTGGAGTTCCTCATCGGTGAGG
Source organism: Anaerolineae bacterium (assembly GCA_034434975.1). GTDB lineage: Bacteria > Chloroflexota > Anaerolineae > JADYZS01 > JADYZS01 > JADYZS01. Next base: position 4,042 of record DAOTYP010000056.1, read on the forward strand.
ATCAGATCCGAGATTACTGCCTCAACTCTAGTCAGTTCCCGTCTCGCAAGTCGGTAGGCACGCCGTTGGCCGGCGATCCCAACTATGAACTGGCGCTCAAGCTGGTCGCGGAAAAGGGCACCGAGAGCATGGGCCTATCGTGTCCGCACTTCTATGAGATCCGCGTGGCCCAGCCGCCGGAGTGGCAAGCCGTCTTCCTGGGTAAGAAGACGCCGGAGCAGGCTTTGGCGGATATCATGAAGGCGTCCAAGGATATCCTCAGTAAATAGCGTTGCTCAAGTGGAGTTCGGCTTGTGGGGATAACGCCCCCACAAGCCGAACCCACAAGGGGAAGGAGTGGCCAATGCAGAAGTCCCTTTTCAGACGCATTTGGGAGGAGCGCTGGGCTTATGTTTTCATTGCGCCGGCCTATATCCCATTTTTCTTTTTCGTGCTCTGGCCGTTAGTGCGAGGGCTTTGGCTCAGTTTCTACGATGCTGGGGTCAACAGGGCCCAGTGGAAGTTCATCGGGTTGGACAATTTCATCTGGCTCTTCACCAAAGACGAGGCCTTCTATAAATATGCTTTGCCGAACACGTTCTACTTCGTGTTGATCGTCGTCCCCGTCTGCCTTGCTGTTTCCTTGTTCCTTGCCGTCATCATTTTCCCCCTGCCTTCAAGGGTCCAATCCTTTTTTCGCTTTTCTTTTTATATGCCAGTGGTCTCAGGAGGCGTCGTCCTGGCCATGGTTTGGGCCTGGATTTACAACCGAGACTACGGTTTACTCAACTATGTCCTTGACGTGCTGGGAGTGTTGCGATGGTTCAACACGGGCAAAATCGGCTGGCTGGCGTTGACGGAGACGGCGCTGCCGGCGTTGGCTGTCGTGGTCATCAGTTGGACCATCGGCCAGCCGTTGATCTTGTACCTGGCCGCGTTGGGCCAAATCCCAGAGGAGCTGTTTGATGCAGCCAAGGTAGATGGCGCCAATGGCTGGCAACAATTCTGGAAGATCACCTTGCCCTTGCTACAGCCTACCACCCTTTTCAACATGGTTACCCTGACCATGGCCGTTTTCCAGGTTTTCGTTGTGGTCTGGCTGTTAACTCTCGGGGGGCCGGCCAATGCGACTCAGACCATCGTGTTCCGCATGTGGGAGAATGCTTTCACCTTCTACCGGTTTGGCAGAGCGGCGGCCATGGGCACGGTGCTCTTGATCATCGGTATCATTATAGCCTTCTTCCAGTTCAAGTTTTTCGCCCGGGAAATCCGTTACTAGGAGAGGCATCTGTATGAGAGAATTGACGATGCAGAGAGCGTCTATCCGCGCGGGACGCGGGACGCGCGAGAGACTGGGACGTTATCTGGGCCGGGGGCTCTGGGTTCTGGCTCTCTTCTTGGCCTTTGTGTTGGCTATCGCTTCGCTGATGCCCCTTTACTGGATGATCACCGGCTCATTCAAGATCCAGTACGACTCTATTTCCTACCCTCCTCAAATGTTCCCGACCAATCCGACTTTGCAAAACTGGCAGAGCCTACTGGTGGGCCGATCCTCCTTACGCTGGCTGCTTAATTCCATCATCGTCTCCGGGGCGATCGCCGGCTTCAGCGTGTTCACCAGCACCTTGGCCGGATATGCCTTTGGCAAGAAGCGTTTCCCCGGCCAAGGGGTTCTCTTCTGGATGGTGTTGATGACCATGATGTTGCCAAGACAGATCTCTCTGATCCCCCTCTTCATCATGATGAGAGATCTGAGGTGGTTTGACACCTATCAAGCCATGATCGTCCCTTACATCGCTTATCCCTTCGGCATCTTCCTGATCAAGCAATTCATGCAATCCATACCCGATGATTTGATTGGCGCGGCCAAGATTGATGGTGCCTCAGAGATCCAGCTGTTCTGGTGGGTCATTTTGCCGCTGACCAAGCCGGCTGTGGGGGCCGTGGCCATCTTCGCCTTCATGTTCGGCTGGAACGACTATTTGTGGCAACTGGTGATCATCAACAAGAACGAGATGACGACGCTTCCCATCGGCATCTCTAAGTTGGTGGCTGGTTGGGGCTCGGTGGACATTGGGCTAGGCATGGCCGGCGCCACCTTAGCCTTTATCCCCATGCTCCTCATTTTCCTCTTCTTCCAGGATTACTTCGTCAAAGGGATCACCATGGGGGCAGTAAAAGGATAACCTCCCCGGCGTTCCCTCCATAGACGACTGGACGACTGAAAGGCGACGAAGGTCATGCCCATTCTCGTCGGCATAGACTTGGGTACCACGGGCTGCAAGGCTGTGGCCTACGATGAAGGCGGAACCGTTCTCGGTGAGAGCCATCTGGAATACGGCCTGATCACCCTCTCTTCCACGACGATTGAGCAGGACCCGCATGCCTGGTGGACCCTGACCCAGCGCGCCATTGGTCTGGCGCTGGATACGGCCGGCGTAGACAAGCGGGCAGTGGCCAGCATCGCGGTGAGCTCGCAAGGGCTGTCTTTCGTGCCGTTGGATGCTCAGGGGCGCGCCCTTGGTCATGCCATCAGCTGGCTGGATAGCCGCGCTACAGCGGAATGTGAGGAGATCTGTGCTCGCTACCCGGCGGACCGACTGTTCCGGCTTACCGGCAAACGGGTAGCGCCGTTCTACGTGCTGCCTAAACTGCTCTGGCTTCGTAAACATCGTCCCGAGACCTGGCGGCAGATGCACAAGGTGCTGATGGGGCATGATTACCTGGTCTATCGCCTGTGCGGTGAGCAGGTAACGGATCACTCCATGGCCGGCGGCACGCTGCTTTACGATCTGCATAAGATGGAGTGGAGCGAGGCATTGCTAGCGGCCTTTGACATCCCGCGGCAGTTATTCCCGACGCTCGTTTGGTCAGGCAGGGCTGTGGGGAAGTTGCTACCCGCCGTGGCGGAAGATCTAGGACTGGCTCGCAATGTGGTGGTCTCCGTCGGTGGGCAAGATCAAAAGTGTGCCGCGTTAGGGGCAGGGATCAGGGATGGAGTAGCTACGGTCTCCCTGGGCACCGCCTCCGCCGTTGAGCGACTCATGGATCGGCCATACACCGACCCGCAGATGCGAATTCCCACTTTCACGTTTGTTCAGCCTGCGCGTTGGGTGTTGGAGGGGGTGGTCGGCACGGCCGCGGGCAGCCTGCGCTGGTATCGGGACACAGTGGCGCCCGGCCAGCGCTACAGCGAGCTGGACGCTGAAGCAGCGCTCGTTCCGCTCGGGAGTGGGGGCGTCATGTTTTACCCTCACTTGGCGGGGGCCGATAGCCCTTACTGGCTCAGCGGCGCCCGTGGCGCCTTTTACGGCTTGAGTTTGGCCTCTACCCGCGGGCATCTCACGCGCGCCGTTCTGGAAGGAGTCGCCTATCAGGTTCGCACCAACCTGGCCGTCACGGAGGAGGTGGGCGGGCCTGTCGGTAAGGTGATCCTCTTCGGCGGCGGGGCGAGGAGCGCTTTGTGGCGGGAGATCCTTGGCGATGTGTTGGGCCGGCCCGTCGCGTGGACGCAGACGGTAGAGACGGCCGCACTGGGCGCGGCGATGCTGGCGGGGGTGGGTTGCGGCGCGTTTGCCGATCTGGCGGAGGCGCGCGACAGGATGTTGCCAACCATCACCTGGCGTCAGCCTAGATCGGAGAATGTGGCCATCTATACCGAGAAGTATGCTGAATACCGACGTGTGGAGTCGGCGCTGCTTAACGTTTCTTCACCGTGATGCTACCTACGTGACGGCTTACAGGAGGAAACCATGTCCGCTGGTGATTTCTACTTCGCCATTAACGCCACCTTTCGTTTCATCCACGATACCTACGGCAAAGATGCCCTGATTGACTATTGGACCGCCATGGGTCGTGAGCATTATGCTGGCGTGGCTGCGCGTTTCCGCCAGGGTGGCCTAGAAGAGGTGCGCCGATATTGGGCCGATTATTTTGCCCGCGAGCCGGGCGGAGACGTGGCAGTGCGTCTGACCGATAAAGGCGTGGAGATAGAGGTGCGCGATTGCCCTGCCATCCGCTGGTTGCAGAATGCCGGCCGGGAGATCGTGCCGTATTACTGCGAACATTGCCACTACGTCTCCACGGCCATCGCAGAACAGGCGGGTATGCGCTTCAGGTTGGAAGGTGGCGGCGGGGCCTGTCACCAGGTCTTCAACAGGGAGGGAGGGCACGCATGATCGGCGTACAGGATTTCATCGGCTACTACGATTGGACCTTTGAATATCTGCGGCGCAACTATGGCGAGGAGGCCGTGCGGGACTATTGGGTGCGGGCTATCTCTTTGGACTCGCAAAGGCATGCCCGAGCGTTAATCATACCCAAGGGCTTTGATGGCATGTACGAGTATTGGGCACACACCCTGGAAATGGAAGAGGCCGGTTACACTTTTGATCGCGGTGACGACTACTTCCGCATTGACATGTTTGACTGCCCGTCCAAGGGTTATCTGATCCGACATGGTTTGGCGGCTTACCATGACTACTGCGAGCATTGCATGGGCTGGATCAAGCCGCTCATGGACGACGCCGGTTTCCTCATCAACCATGAGCACAACCATGCCGGACAGTGCTACTGGGAGATGCGTCGGGCAGATGATCGCCTGCTGGCGCCGCCGCCCGATCGCGGCCCACATGACGTGCGCAATCTCCCTAATTGGCGGCAGGAAAAGCACCATCTGTACCTGAATAGTGAACGGCAAGAGGAATAGCCTCTGGCAGACAAAGCATGTTGATCAAAAACGGCATCGTCTTGCATGAAGATCGGCTTGAAGCCGGCTCTGATGTACGTATCAGAGGGGGCCAGATCGCTGTCATCGGTCCGGCCCTAGAGCCGGAGCCGGGGGAACGGGTGCTTGAGGCGACGGATTGCTACGTTCTGCCGGGGATAGTGGATTTGCACAACCACGGCGTGCGCCATGTCATGGCCCAGTACGATGGTCTGGCTGAATATGCGACCTGCCTGGCGGTTGAGGGTGTCACCACGTGTGTGGCGACCCTGTTGGGCAGCCCCCAAGAAAATGCAGAGGTCATGCGCCGAGGACTGCGGGAGACTAACGATTTCCGATCGACCCCTAACCTGATTGGTTTTCGTCCCGAGATCAACTACGTGGCGAAGACGGGGGCCGGCTCGGCAGGCTCGCTCGCTGAGATCACCGCTGAAGCCACGGAGACGCTCTATAGGGCGGCGCAGGGGACGATCCGCATCTGGGATGTCTCGCCCGAATTACCAGGCGCGATACCGTTCATTCGTTGGTGCCGGGAGCATGGAATTGTGACCAGCCTAGCCCACAGTTCGGCCACCATAGAGGAAACGCGGCGGGCTGTAGATGCCGGACTGAGCCTGGTCACGCATTTCTACGACACCTTTGATCTGCCCCGGATGACCGATCCGGGTGTCTATCCGGTCGGTCTGACGGACTACATCCAGGTTGAAGACCGGCTGACGGTTGAGATCATCCCCGATGGCGTGCATGTACACCCTTACCTGGTGGAGATGACGTTGCGTTGTAAAGGCCTTGAGCGCGTCGCCTTCGTCACCGATGGAGTTAAAGGGGCCGGCAATCCACCGGGGGTCTATGATGGCTTATACCCCGGCGTGCAGGTGGAGGTCACTGCTGAGCGTGGCGTGCGTCGCATGCCGGACGATGCCCTTTCGGGCAGCGCGTTGACCGGCATCCAGTGCCTGCGCCATGCTGTTGGCCGCTTCGGCCGGTCCCTTGCCGAGGCCTCGCTCCTCTGTTCACGCACGCCGGCGCGTGTCCTGGGTCTGAAGAACAAGGGTTATCTAGCGGCTGGTATGGATGCCGACATCATCGTCGTGACCAAAGATTTCGCCGTGGTCGCCACCATCGTGCGCGGCGAGGTGTTTTACCAAGCATAAATTCAGGAGGGCCAAAGGATGACCGAGTTCGTCTACAAGCCTTCTCTTTATGTCCCTTTTCGGGATCAAGAGGCCCTGGAACGCTGTCGGCGCATCAAGCGTGAGGAGATTGAGAAGCATCCTAATCCCGATTTCAAGATCCGGGTGGTCAAGGATGCCGACATAGATTTTATCTGGGTCACGGACATGTTTTACCGGATCAAGGCCGCGGCCGATGCTGGGCAGAGGATCGTGATGATCTTGCCCAATCCCTGTCCCGTTTACCGGCACGTCGCGCGGCTGATCAACCGTTTTCGGGTAAACTGCCGCCACTTGTACGCCTTCGCCATGGATGAGTATGCCAACGAGGACGGCGTGATCGCGCCGGAGACGTGGCCTCAGGGCTTCGTTTACGCGATGAAACACAACTTCTACTACCAGATTGATGAAGACCTGCGTCCGCCTGAGGGACAGTTCATCGGCCCTACCAACGCGAATTGGAAGGATTACGGTAAGATGATTGCCGATTTGGGCGGCGCCGATGCGTGCTACAGTGGCCCTGGTTGGACTGGGCATCTGGCCTTCATAGAGCCGGACGCGCCGGAGTTTCAAGCAGCCGGTCTGGAAGAATGGATGAAGATGGGGCCGCGCATCGTCACTTTGAGCCCCTTTACCTTGGCTCAGAACTCGCTCCACGGCAGTTTCGGCATGAGTGGCGACATTGCGCTGGTGCCGCCGAAGGCTTTCACCATCGGCCCGGCTGAGGTGATTGCTGCCAAGTACCGCATGGACATCCACAACATCACCATCCACGGTACCCAAACGAGCTGGCAACGGTTGATCACCAGATTGGTGACCCATGGCCCGGTCACACCGTTGCTGCCTACATCCATCCATCAGATGCTCAAAACAGATTGCTACATTTCGGAGTCTATCGCTCGGAACATTGAAATAGATTGGGACAAAGGGTATTAGGGAGTACATGAAGAGCTTGTGGGCGGGGGCCGCTATCGCTGATATATCACCTCTAAACGCGCAATACTTGTTCGGCTACCCTCATGTGGAGCGCTACAGCACCGGCATCAACGACCCTCTGCTGAGCTCGGCGCTGTATCTCACGGATGGCTGGACGCCGGTCCTGTTCATCGCCAACGATGTCATCTTCGTGAGCAAGGCGACGACCAACCGGGTGCGCCAGCGGATTGAAGGGACGATCGGCATTCCAGGAGAAAACATCCTGGTCTCCGCGACGCACACCCATTCCGGGCCCTCTACGGTGGATTACGTCGGCTTTGGGGAGAGTGTGCCCAAAGTGGATCCAAGGTATCTAGAGCGCTTTGAGGACGGCATCGTGGCAGCAGCTCTGGCAGCTTACCGGAGTGCCCAACCGGCCGAATGCGGCTTAAGCGTAGCAGAGGTAACCGGCCTGGGCACCAACCGTCGTCATCCGGCCGGGCCGGCCGACCCTCAGGCGCCGGTTCTGATGGTACGGGCTGCCGATACCGGCCGGCCGATCGCTTGCATGATCGTCTACTCCATGCACCCGACCGTTTTGCGGGAGACCTCCACCATCGTTAGCGGCGATTTCCCGGCTATGGCGCGACGCTTCTTGCAACAAAGCGTTCTAGGCGAGGATTGCCCGGTCATCTACCATACCGGCCCGGCCGGCAATCAAAGCCCACGGCACGTCGTGCGCGAGCATACCGTTGGGGAAGCAAGCCGGTTAGGAGAGCGGCTGGGCCGCACGGTTGCCGATGTCATCCCACGGATCAGTTACAGTTCGTCCGTGTCGCTTCGGGTGCGGCGGGCGCTGGTTGATTTGCCCCGCAAAGTTTTTCCCTCCGTCTCTCAGGCGGAAGGCATGCTCAAGCGGGCCGCCGAACAACTGGCTTGGATGCGACAGAGGGGTGCGCCTCGTCCGCAGGTCCGCGGAGCCGAGGTGGATTGGTTCGGGGCTGAGGTGATCTTGCGGCTGGCGCGGATGGCTGCAGAGGGCCGGCTGGAAACGGTTTACGCGTCATGCTTGCCGGCGGAGGTCCAGGCGATTCAGGTTGGGCCGTGGTGGTTCGTCGGCTGGCCAGGCGAGATCTTTGTTGAGTTCGCCTTAGCGGTCAAGGCCAGAGTGAGAAACGCCTTTGTCATCTCCCTGGCGAACGGCGAGCTTCAAGGCTACATCGTCACGGAAGAGGCTGCGCGTGAGGGCGGCTATGAGGTTTCCAGCGCCATCTTCGCGCCGGAAAGCGGGATCATCCTCGTGGAAAGCACCCTTCACTTGCTCGGCGATGAATTAAATGAGGAGCGAGCATGAAGTTCTTACAAATCGGCCTCGGCTCTATGGGCAAGCGCCGCGTGCGCTGTGTCCATGCCTTGCGCGCGGGTGAGGTCATCGGCTTTGATCCGCGGGCCGATCGCCGGGCGGAGGCGGAGGAGGCTTACGGCATCCGCACGGTTGAGTCTTTTGAGGAGGGGATGTCCGCCGATCCCGATGTGCTCATCATTTCGTCCCCTCCCAACCAACACGTTGAGTACGGCCTTGCTGCCCTGCAGGCCGGCAAGCCCTTCTTCGCCGAAGAAACGGTTTTGCTGGATCCGGAAGAACTGACGCCGTTGATCGCGGCCAGCGAACAGAGTCACCTTTTGGCGGCGCCGAGCTGTACCATGCGCTTTCATCCGGCGGTCAAAGAGATGAGACGCGTGTTGACGAAAGGCGACATCGGCCGGCCTTTGAGCTTTAACGCGAGGTGCGTTAGCTACTTGCCCGGCTGGCATCCCTGGGAACGGGTCCAGGATTTCTACGTGCGCAGTCGGGCCAGCGGCGGCGGCCGTGAAATGGTCATCTTTGAGCTGGACTGGATGGAGTGGCTCTTCGGCCGGGTAACGATGGTCGTCGCCGATGTAGGCAAGCTTTCGGACATCCCTGCCGACATTGACGACACCTTTCACATCTTGTGCCGCTTCGCCAGCGGCGTGCGGGGCTGCCTGACCATCAGCGTTGCCTACCGTGTCCCCGTGCGTGCAGCGGAAATATGCGGTAGTGAAGGACAGATCATCTGGGACAGTCGGATTCACCGGGTGATGACCTATACGGCTGCGGATGGCAAATGGGAGCATGCTACAGAGATGGCCAGCCGCGACTATTCTTACGATCGCATGTACATTGAAGAGCTGGAGCATTTTCTCCGCGCGCTGCGAGGCGAGGTCACGTACATGCGCAGTTTCCGAGACGTCAAGCGCATGCTAGAGGTACTTCTAGCGGTAGAACAGAGCTCGGCCGAAGGCCGGCGCGTCCAAGTTTGACAGCGGCCCGCAGCACTTTTTCAGGTCCTGCTCTAAGGGCGATATCGGAGTGAATGCGACCGTGTCTATGGACAAGTATGGGCCAGCGTTTCAGGAGAACGTCCCTGTCATGAGGTTGTTCCGCCTTGACGGCCGGGTAGCGCTCGTGACGGGCGGGGCTGGGCTCCTAGGTTCGGTGATTGCCACCGCCTTGGCCGAGGCGGGGGCGACGGTGATCGTTGCCTCGCGCCACGTGGCCAGGTGTGAGGAGCGGGCCGCTCAATTACGGAAGGGTGGCTATCCGGTGTCGGCGATGCCGTTGGATCTTACAAGTGACGAATCCATCGTTGCCTTGAAAGATCGCATCGTGGCCGAGTACGGCCAGGTAGACATCCTGTTTAACAACGCGGCCGGCCGGGCCGCCGGCACCGCCGAGGAACAGGCGAAGCGCGGGTTCGCCGTACCGGGTATGGAGGCCATGACTCGCGCCCAGTGGGAAGGAGCGATGGCCGTTAACGCGTCGGGATTGTTCGTCTGCACCCAGGTCTTCGCAGAACAGATGAAGGCCCAAGGCCATGGGGGCAGCATCGTCAACATCGCTTCCATCTATGGTATGGTAGGGCCGACCTTTCACATTTATCAGGGAACGCCGATGACCAGCCCACCCGATTACGCGTTCGCCAAAGGAGGGATCATCAACTTCACCCGTTACCTGGCGACTTACTATGCGCCTTATGGCATTCGCGTCAACTGCATTAGCCCTGGCGGCTATTACGCTGGACAGCCGGAGGAGTTCGTGAATCAGTACGAGCGGCACACTCCCCTTGGCCGCATGGCTCGTTGGAATGACTTGAAGGGAGCAGCCGTCTTTTTCGCTTCTGACGCATCGCAGTACATTACTGGCCAGAACCTGGCCGTGGACGGTGGATGGACAGCGTGGTGAGTCCATCGAGGTGACCGGCGCTTCTGAGTGACAGTCGCCTCAATCATCAACGAGGGGGTATACATGACAGCAAAGGAGATCCGTTTGAGCAGGTTATTCCCGCAAGGGAAGAACGCCGTCATCGTGGCGGTAGATCATGGCCAGACCTTTGGGCCCATGCCGGGTTTGGTGCGCTTTACCGAGGCGGTGGAACGCCTGCGGGAGGCCGATGGGGTCTTGATGGCTCCTCAGATGATCCGTTTCTCAGGGGGCCTCTTTTGCGGCAAGGGCGCTCCCGCCGCTATTGTCCGCCTCAACTGGAACACGATCCATTGTGAGCCATGGGGCTATCAGGAGGCCCACATCGTCAAAGCCGTCTCCGTGGAGGGCGCGGTAGCCGTAGGAGCCGAGATCGTCTTGGCCAGCCTCGTGCTAAAAACCGGCAGCGAGGAGCATGATGCCCGGAACGTGCAGGTATTCTCTGAGTTAGCCGAAGAGAGCCGTCGCTGGGGGATCCCGCTCATCGGCGAGGTGTTTCCCATCGGCGGCCTCCGGGCCAACGGCGATGAATTCCATGACTACATTAAAAAGGCCTGTCGCATCGTGTGTGAATTGGGCGCCGATGCCATCAAGACCTTCTATACCGGCGATCGTTTCGGTGAGGTGGTAGAGGGTACGCCGATCCCCATTTTTGCGCTGGGGGCGGAGAAGTTGCCCACCGAGTTGGACGCTCTGGAATTGGCATACAAAGCGGTCAGCGTAGGGGCTCGCGGCGTCGTCTTTGGGCGCAACGTGCTGCAAGCGGACGACCCTGCGAGGTTCCTTCGGCAGCTCAAGGTTGTCGTGCAAGAGGGCCTAAAGCCGGCAGCGGCTGTGCAAGTCGTTAAA
>DAOTYP010000057.1:0-22777 GCA_034434975.1 Anaerolineae bacterium
ACCGCATCAATCTCGTCTATGAAAACGATGCACGGCGAGTTCCGCTTCGCCTGGTCAAACAGGTCCCGCACCCGCGAGGCCCCCACCCCCACAAACATCTCCACAAACTCCGAGCCGGAGATGGAAAAGAAGGGAACCCCCGCCTCGCCGGAGACGGCCTTGGCCATCAGGGTCTTGCCGGTGCCGGGGGGGCCGACCAGGAGGATCCCCTTGGGAATGCGGGCACCCAGGGCGGCAAACTTCTGCGGCTCCTTAAGGAACTCCACCACCTCCCGCAACTCCTGCTTGGCCTCCTCCGCCCCCGCCACGTCGGCAAAGGTGACCGTCGGCTTCTCCCCCGTGAACATCCGCGCCCGACTCTTGCCGAAGGACATGGCCTGGCTGTTCCCGCTCTGGGCTTGGCGCAGCAAGAGGAAGAAAAGCGCGCCGATGAAAACCAGGGGGAGGATGCTGCTTAAGAGCGTGAGCCAATTGCCCAGGTCGCTCGGCGGGACGACCTCTATCTCCACGTTGCTCAGTTCTTCCTTGGTTACGCCCAAGGTGAGCAAGGTCTCCGTGAGCCCTGCGCTCCGTTCTTTGCGCGAGGGGATGAGTTGTGCATCGTTCACGCGTTGGACGCGCAACTCCTCCCCGCTGACGACGATCCGCTTCACCTCACCCTTGCTAACCCATTGCGCGACGGTGGTGAGGTCCACGCCTTGGGCGCGCGGCGCGGGCGGGAAGAGGCCGAAGAAGAGCGCCGCCGCGGCGATCAAGATCAGAAGGTAGACGAACCCGTTACGAGCCCAGCCCGAATTCAAGATAACCCCTCCGCTCGGCAAACAGGTTATCGGAAGCGGCCTCTGCCAAGCACCTTTCTATGTTCATTATACCAGATATTTGCCCCGCGCGCTAGCATGGCCGCTTCCAAAGTTCACCGCGGGTTTTGACCGAGCGGAAGGGCAACGCCCCTGTTTTACCCTTTCAGGCCGGTGAGGGCGAGGCCGGCGACGAAGTAACGCTGGAAGAAGAGGAAGACCAGCAAGGGCGGGATCGTGAGCGCGGTCCCCGCCGCCATCAAGAGGTGCCATTGCGTCGCGTAGTCGGCGAAGCCGCGGAAATACTGCACTCCCAGGGCGAGGGTGAACTTCGTGGGTGTGTTCAAGTAGATCAGAGGGGTGAAGTAGTCCTTCCAATGACCGATGAAGGTCAGGATCACGATGGTGGCCAGGGCCGGGCGGGCCTGCGGCAGGAAGATGTACCAATAAACCTGAAAGGTGTTGGCGCCGTCAATGCGCGCGGCTTCGTCCAGCTCCAGCGGCACGGTCAGGAAGAACTGCCGGAGCATGAAGACCAGGAAGGCGCTCCCAAAATACGAGGGCACGATGAGTGGGAGGTAGGTGTCAATCCAATTGCCGCCGGGGCCGGGGCCGGGGAGCTTGGCGAAGATGATGTAAACCGACAGCCACGTAACCTGGCTGGGAAGCATCATGGTGGCCAGAAGGATCAGGAAGATCAGGTTGCGGGCGCGGGCGCGCAGGCGGGCGAAGCCGAAGGCCACCAAAGTGTTGGCCAAGAGGGTCCCGATGAGGACGAAGGTGATCACGATCATGGTGTTCAGGAAGAAGCGCGGAAAAGGAAGCGCGCGGAAGGCGTTGACGTAGTTTTCCCAATGCCAGGTGCGCGGAATCCAGATCGGCGGGCTGGCCAGGACCTCAGCATTGCTCTTGAAGGAGCCGGAGACCATCCACAACAAGGGCAGGATGTTGAAGGCCGCCAGCGCCACCAGGAGGATGTAGGCGACGGTGGCTTGGAGGCCCCAGCGGACTCGTTTGGACGTGCGCCAGGATAGAAGGGCTTCCTTCGTCAGAACGCTCATCGGCCGCGCACCTCCCCTTCATAGTAAACCCAAGCCGCCGACGACCGCACGATGAGAAGGGTGAAAGCCATGATGATGAAGAAGAGGACCCAGGCCATCGCGGTCGCCAAGCCCATCTTGAAGTAGCGGAAGCCGAAGTTGTAGAGGTTGAGCACGTAGAAGTAGGTCGCGTAGTTGGGGCCCCCTTCCGTGATCAGGAAGGCGGGATCAAAGGCTTGGAAGTTGCCCATGACGCTGGTAACCAGGTTAAAGAAGATGACGGGCGAGAGCATGGGGAGCGTGATGTGGCGGAAGCGGGCCCATGCGCTGGCGCCGTCAATCTCTGCGGCCTCGTAGAGGTGCTGCGGGATGCTCTGGAGGCCGGCCAGGAAGATGAGCATCCCCGTACCGAAGCCCCACAATCCCATGAAGATCAGGGTGATGAGGGCGGTCCGCTGGTCAAACAGGAGGCGTTGGTCCGGCAGCCCGAAGCGGTTGAGGATCAGGCTCAGGAGGCCGCCGTGGGGCAGCATGATCCAGACCCACACCATCGCGCTGGCGACGGCGGGCACGACGGTGGGGGAGTAAAGCATGGTGCGGAAGAGGCGAATGCCCCGCAATTTCTGGTTGAGGAGGATCGCGCCGAACAGGTTGACGATCAGGCGCAACGGCACTTCCAACAAGGCGTAGAGGGTGGTGACTTTGAGCGACTGCTGGAAGAGGACCAGACGGCTCGGCTGCCAAAGGTCTCTCCACAATCGTTTGTAGTTCTCCAACCCCACCCATTTGGCGGGCGTCACTATGTCCCATTCGGTGAAACTGACCACCAGCGAGAGGAGCATGGGGCCGGCGATCAGGAAGAGGAAGCCGACGATCCAAGGTGAGATAAAAAGGTAAAACTCCAGCTCTTCGCGCCGCGCTTGCCGCCCACGTGCCCGACGCTCAGCCGCCTTTGACTTTGCCCAGGGCAGCCGTAGCACATTCCACGACATGGTCGTCTCCTAAGTGTGAGGACGAGGCATGAGGAATCGCCTCTCGCTTCCCATGCCTCGTCCCCTTGTCGTTCTTGGCCTGAGGGTCGGCGATGGGTTAGCAGGTCTTCAGCGCAGCGTTCACATCGGGGTTGACCTTGGTGAACGCGTCCTTGGCCGTCACGTCCCCGGCGGCGACCGGGCCGAAGGCCTGGTTTAGGAGATCGCTCGCTTGCGCCGGGATGTAAGTGTGCGGCGACTTGAGGGAGACCTCCACCACCTTGTACCACAAATCCACCGACGGCGGGATCGCCTTGGGGTTGGTGAAGAACTTCCCGGCCACGTAGTCCTTGACCAGAGACGGATGGCTGGGTAGGTCAAAGCCGAGGCCCGCCCAGATGGCCTGGCTCTCCGCGCTTTCAATGTAGGAGACCCACTTGAAGGCTTCCTGAGGGATCTTGGTCTTGACGTAGACGACCGCCCCGCCGCCACCCGCGTTCATGATCGGCTTGCCGTTCGGCTGCAGCGGCGGCCAGGCGATGTCCCAGCGGAACTGGGAGTCCGCCAGACGCGCCTGCTGCCAGGGGCCGCTGATGAACATGGCATATTTTCCATCGCGGAAGCCGGGCCAGGACCCGAACTCCTTGGCTTCCTCGCCCCGCGGCGCCACATGGTGCTTGAGCCACAGATCCGCGTACCATTGGATCGGCCGATAGTTCTCTTCCTTGTCCATGTAGCACTCGGTGTAATCCGCGTTGAAGGGGTTGCCGCCGAAGCCGTAGATGTAGGTCCACCACTGGGTATAGGGCAAGAAGGCGAAGCGGGTGATCTTGCCGCCCTCGGTCTTGTTCAACTTGAGGGCGTATTCCAACATGCGGTCGTAGGTCCACTCGCCCTTCTCATGCAGCTTGTTGGGGTTCTCCAGGCCCGCTTCCTCAAAGAACTGCACGTTCCAGAAGAGGACCTGCGGGCCGAGGCCGCCGGGTATGGCGTATTGGACGCCCCTGACCTTGCCGCCGTCCAGGATGCCGGGGAACCAGTCCTTGGCATCAAAGTCGGGGTCGGTCGCAAGGAAACTATCCAAGGGGAGCAGGATCCCGCGCGCGGCATCGCAACGGAGGTCGGTAGAGGCAAACGTATCGGGTCCGGTCCCTGCCGCGATCATCGCGAGGAGTTTCTCACGGTAGTTCCCGGGCGGGAAGATGACCTCCACATCCAGGTGGGGATACCGCTTGATGAAGCCCTGGCGTCGTGCTTCCCAGGCCTTCTTCTCGGCGTCCCCTCCCCAGATCAGGAAGGTGATCTTCGCCGGTTTAGGGGTGGGGGTCACCACCTTCTCAACGACCTTGGTCACCTCTTCCTTCTCTTTGACGACCACGGTCTCCTTGACGACCTTCTCCACAGGCACCGTCTCTTTGACGACCACCGTCTCCTTGACGACGACCGTCTCCTTAATGACCTGTGGAGTCGGGGTTGCGCACGCGGCGGCGACGCTGGCCGCCATCAGACCCGCGCCTCCCAGCGCGGCTTTGCGCAACAGGTCGCGGCGGCTGAACTTCCGGTTGAGCACGGGGCTCTTCTCCTCCGACATGGTTGGCCTCCTTAACCTCATTCATTCAGGCCAGAGCGCTGATGCTCTGAAGCGGATAGCGGTTGAGGCGATGCTCATCTCTCCCGACGCAAGAGCAAGAAGATCGTAGCGCCGCACCTCCTCTCTTGATCAGGCACTCCCTCGGGCCGGAATGGGCGTCCCCCCGATCCCTAAGGCTCGCCAGGCCCTAAAGAACGCCGGATGACTTTTACCCCCTTTCGTTTGTGAAGGATGTTGCGACCCCTTGGGGCGAGGATACCCCCTTGCCCACCTCCCATCTGTCACCAAGGGTTAGGAACGAGGAAACGGCGGCTCCCTACCCGCCCTGGTGTCGGCGTGGCCTTGGATGGCCTGAAACTCGGTGTTATAATACCCGCGAGGAAGGGCTGAAACAACCCAATTCTATTTTAGCACGGTCCGCGACCGTTATCTACGCCTCTGATGACGCAGGTGTGCCATTTTGTGCCTTGATGGGGATGGAGCATGTTATCCAAGGACAGGTTTTTGACATCCTTGCTGGAAGCGTATGATCATCTGTATGACATGGTCTATCTTCGCACTAGCCCCCTGGCCGACGTTCTGATACCCGATCCTTCGCTGCCGCGCAAGGAGAAGGCCTGGCAGTTGCATCGCATCCTGCTGGACACGATAGAAGAGCTTGACCCTGGGCCCCAGGCGCCCGTTTTCTCTCAGGAATGGCGGCGCCATCGGCTCATGGTGCTACGCTACGCTGAGGGCCTTGACCCCCGGGCCGTCGCGAGGCAATTGGCCATCAGCCGCCGCCACTACTATCGTCAGCTCAGGGAAGCCATCGGCGCGATCGCCGACATCTTGTGGGATCGCTACGTCGCCAGCCCCTCGGCCCGGCCACAGGCGTCCTCCCAGCATGTCGCAGAGGAGCCCGCTCATGATCAACTGGAACTCCTCCGCTTGGAGGCAGCCCGCACGGCCCAGGTTCATCGCTACGTGCACGTCGGTGAGGTGGTGCACGGAACGGTCTCCCTCCTACAAAAGATGCTGCAACAGCATGGGCTGAGCATCCACTTGGCGCTGCCGGAGGCGTTGCCCAGCATCTCTTTTGATAAGGGCCTGCTGCGGCACATGCTTCTGGGGATGCTGGGTTCCCTTGCCGAGCACGCGGACCAGGCGCAGCTCCGCATCACCGCGCGGGGCGAAGATTCAGGGGTTTACCTCTCCCTGGTGATTGAGCCGCCGACGGCCGTGCGCGCGGCGACGCAGGATGAGTTGCAGGAGCAGGTCTCCGCCTTTGCGGAGATGGCCGCGTTGAGCGGCGCCCGCATCCTGCCGATCCGCACGGGGCAGGCCGTCACCGGCTTTGAGGTGCACCTGCCCAGCAGCCCGCAGCGCACCGTGCTGGTCGTGGACGACAACGAAGATGTCTTGGAACTCTTCCAGCGCTATTTGGCCCCGCATCGCTATCGGGTGGCAACGGCTCAGAACGCCCGCGAGGCCCTCTTGCTCGCGCGTCAGTTGCAGCCCTATGCCATCACCTTGGACCTGATGATGCCGGATCAGGACGGTTGGGACCTGCTTCAGACGTTGCTGAATCGGCCCGACACCCGCCACATTCCGGTCATCGTTTGCAGCGTGCTCAGGCAGAAGGAACTGGCCCTGTCGCTGGGCGCTGCCGCCTTTTTGCCCAAGCCGGTCTCCGAGCAGGCGCTCCTGGCGGCGCTCGCCGCGCTGGAGGAGGGACAACAGGTAGAGGCATGAAGCGATCTCCGGTGTCCCTGCAGGTTCCCCCTCACGCCGCGCGCCGCGCGTAGCGCGAGGGGGCATCTTTTTCCTCCGGCCACAGGCGCGTTGGCGTGGTGGTATCCAGCACCTCTTGCACCCAGCGCACGATCTCGCTGGGCGTCAGGCCATCGGCTTTGGTGATCAGCAAGGCCCCGCGCAGGGCCTCGTAGCCCTCCGGCTCCTCGCGCGCCGAGACGACGACGATGGGGATGCGCTGCCAGGCCGGGTTGGCGCGGATGCGCTCTATCACCTGGAACCCGTCTATGTCCGGCAACATCAGGTCCAAGAGGACCAGGTCCGGCTGGTAGCGGCGCAGCATGGTCAACCCTTCCTGCCCGCTGTAGGCGCCGACGACCTGGTAACGCCGGACCGGATCGTCCAACATGCGCCTCATCAGTCGCACGAAGTCGCGATCGTCGTCAATCACCAACACCCTGTCCACCCCTTCCCCGAATTGGCGCAAGATGTTCCAGAGGCCCTCCAAAGAGACCGGTTTGACCAGGTAACCGTCCACAGCCAAGTGCCGGCGAAGCGGCTCCTCGCCGGGCAGGGGGCAGGCCATGAAGGAGGTGCGCGGCAGGCCCCACGCCTGGGCCAGTTCCTGCAAGCCCTGGGCATCCAAAGGGTGGTGGGTCGTGTCAATGACGATGCCTTGGGGGAGGAGTTGCTTGGCCGCGCTCTGGGCCAGCGTGAGGTCTTTGACGATGACCGTGCGGCAGTCGCGGATGTAACGGGCAAGGAGGGTTGCGGCAGCGGGGCTGCTGGTAACCGCCAGGAGGATGCGCTCTTTGGTGCTCTCGGCGGGGAGGGGGCGTGAAGTCTTGAGCGCGCGGCCGTCGCCTTCAACGGTGAAGTCTTGGCGGGCGATGGGTAGGCTGAAATAGAAGGTGCTTCCCTTGCCCACCTCGCTCTCCACCCAGATGCGGCCCCCGTGCAACTCCACGAAGCGTCGGCTGATGGCCAGCCCCAGCCCGGCTCCGCCGTGGCGCCGGCGCGTCGTTCCATCCAACTGCTGGAATTCCTGAAAGATGCGCGACATGGCCTCTGGGGCGATCCCCACGCCGGTGTCGGCTACGGCGACGACGACCGTATCACCCTGACGACGCACGCTGATCGTAACGCTGCCCTGCTCGGTGAAGCGCGCCGCATTGTTCAAAAGGTTGAAGATGACCTGCCGAATGCGGGTCGGGTCTATCCACAGACGAGGGAGGTCCGGCTCAACGTTGATGTGCAAGGCGAGGCCGCGCGCCTCCACCATGCTGCGCATGGTTTCGGCTGCCTCCTGCACCAGCGTTCGCAGGTCCGTTTCCTCGGGCACCATGCTCATCTGCGCGGCCTCAATGCGGGCCAGGTCTAACACGTCGTTCACCAAGGCTTGCAGGTGGCGGGCGTTGCGATGCACGATGCTCAGGTCGCGCAGGTAGGAGGGGGGCAAGGGGCCGCCGTAGTGCTCGGGCGACTGCGCCATCAGTTCGGTGAAGCCCACGATCAGGTTCAGAGGGGTGCGCAGTTCGTGGCTGATGGTTTGGGCGAATTGCTGCTTGAGCCGTCGGGCCTCCTCTGCCTGGTCGCGGGCTAGCGCCAGCGCGTAGCGGAGCCGCTCCAACCGGTAGGTGGCTTCATCCAGCGCTTTCAAGGAGCGTCGTAGCTCGGCCTGCTGATCCAGGGCGATTTGCTCGTTGCGGCGTGCCCTCTCATATTCGCGCTGAAACCACTCTATCGCCGTGTATAGGTTGCGGGCGGACAAGGAAGAGGCGAGGGCGATCAAAGTCAAGGTCATCATAGGGAGGAGCATCTCGGCCGAGAGGGGCGCCAAGCGCATGGGTATGGCCCCCACGGTTAAGGCAAGGATGCCAACGGCGACGGCCGCGAGCAAAAAGGTTGCCTGGCTGAAGAGCACGCCGGCAAAGATGACGGGGAGGGCGAACAAGTACGCAAAGCCCGACCAGCCGAAGGTGAACACCGCGCTCACGATCGCGGCCAGGATGCAACATAGCAGGGAAAAGGAGGCCAACGGAAGGAACCGATCCTTCAGCGCGAGGCCTAGGCCGGAGCCCAACACCAGCAGCAAGCCACCTACCCACGGCTCCAGCGGCCGTGGGGCCTCGTTGAGCGAGAGCCAGAGGCCCCACACGAGCCAACAATAACCCACGACCCCGGCGAACAGGGCGACGATCCGGAGCGATTCCCTTTGCAGACCTCTCATATCAGCGCGCGGGTCAAACTTTTCCTCGGCTACAACCATGTGGACACCTCCTCGTCCCGCGAGGCTGCGCGTTGACCGGTTTACGTTACTCCTCTTCACACTCTCCCTTACATTATACTATACCAGATATACCAGACCGCTGCGGGCCCCTTCTCATCTTCGTTTTTGTCAGGGCTTTCCAGTTTTCCGAGTTTGATGTATTCTTGGGCTGAAGGTGCTTTGAAGGTGGTGTCGGGGTACCGGTTCGTGGTGGACGCCTTCCGGACCCTCAGCGCCAGGGCCGACAGGGGCCTGAGCCTCCTCACCAGCCCACAACCATGAAAACTGGAAAGCCCTGCTCACCGCCAGGTCATGATTGACAAGGCCGCCGCTTCTGTTATAATAGGGGTGTTACGATCGGCGATAACGCGTAGACCAGGACGAGTACGCTGGAGGGATGCTTCAGGGAGCGGAGGTCTGGACTGGGAGCCTCCGTAGCAGAGGCCGGCGGAAAACCCCCTGGGAGCGGGGGCCGGAACGTCGCGCAAGGGCGACCAGTATGGCCCTCCGGCGGCGCCCGTTAGCGCGCACAACGAGGCCCGCGCGGCGCGCGGGCGAATTTGGGTGGAACCGCGGGTCCCCTCGCCCCAAATCGGGCGAGGGGATTTGTCATCAAGGAGGTATGAGATGTCGGAGAAGCACGAAGATGGCGATCTGGACAGGATGCGCCACTCCACGGCGCACGTGATGGCCCAGGCTGTGTTGGAGATGTTCCCCGCCGGCAAGATCGCCATCGGCCCCCCCATTGAAAACGGGTTCTACTACGATTTTGACCTCCCCCGCGCCCTCACGCCGGAGGACCTGGCAAAGATTGAGGCGCGGATGCGGGAGATCATCCGGGAGGATCACCCTTTCATACGGCGTGAGGTCACGCCAGAGGAGGCGCGCGCCCTCTTCGCCGACCAGCCGTACAAGCTGGAACTGATTGACGGCATCCTGGCCGCAGGGCTGGACGAGTACGGGAACCCCGTAGCCGGCGGGGTGACCCTCTCCACCTATCGGCATGACACCTTTGAGGACCTCTGCCGAGGGCCTCATCTGGAGCGCACGGGACAGATCCCGGAGGATGCCTTCAAATTGCTCAGCGTCGCTGGCGCGTATTGGCGTGGCGACGAGCGCCGCCCGATGTTGCAACGCATCTATGGTACGGTCTGGCCCAGCAAGAAGGAATTGGACGATTACCTGAAGTGGCTGGAGGAGGTGGAAAAGCGGGATCACCGCAAACTGGGCAAACAGCTGGACCTCTTCTCCATCAGCCCCGAGCTGGGCGGCGGCCTCATCTTGTGGCATCCGAAGGGGGCTATGGTGCGCAAGATCGCGGAGGACTTCTGGCGGGCCGAGCACGAGCGCGGCGGGTACCAGTTCGTCTATTCGCCTCACATCGGGCGGAGTTGGCTATGGGAGACGAGCGGGCACTTGCAGTGGTACAAGGAGAACATGTACGCCCCCATTGAGATAGAAGGGCAGGAATACTTCCTGAAGCCGATGAACTGCCCTTTCCACATCTTGATCTACAAGTCCAGCGTCCGTTCCTATCGGGACCTGCCGCTGCGCTACGCCGAGCTTGGCACCGTCTATCGTTTTGAGCGAGGGGGCGTGCTGCATGGCTTGCTGCGGGTGCGCGGCTTCACCCAAGACGACGCCCACCTCTTTTGCCGCCCCGATCAGATGCCGGCGGAGATCTCGCGCGTCCTGGAGTTCTGCTTGCACATCTTGCGCGCCTTCGGCTTCACCGACTTCAACGCGTACCTGAGCACCCGTCCGGAGAAGGCCGCGGGGAAGCCGGAGGACTGGATCGCCCCCCAAGAGGCGTTGCGGGCCGCCCTGGAGGAACACCGCATCCCCTACCGGATAGACGAGGGCGGCGGCGCGTTCTACGGCCCTAAGATTGACCTCAAGCTGAAGGACGCCCTGGGCCGGGAATGGCAGCTCTCCACCATCCAGTTTGATTTCAACCTTCCGGAACGCTTTGACATGACCTACATCGGCGAGGATGGGCAGCAGCATCGTCCCTACATGATCCATCGCGCCCTCTTGGGGAGCATGGAGCGTTTCTTCGGCACGCTCATTGAGCACTACGCGGGCGCCTTCCCCGTGTGGCTGTCGCCGGTGCAGGCGCGGGTCATCCCCATTGCCGATCGCCATGTGGCCTACGCCCAACAGGTGGCGAACGAGTTGCAGACCGCAGGGTTGCGGGTGGAGGTGGACGACAGCCCGGAGCGGATGCAGGCGAAGATCCGTCGCGCGCAGTTGGAGAAGATCCCTTACATGCTCGTCGTGGGCGACAAGGAAGCCGCGTCGGGCGCGGTGGCCGTGCGCTTGCGGACGGAGGAGAACCTGGGCCCCAAGCCTCTGGCCGAATTCCTCGCGATGGCTCAGGAGGCAATTCGCGAGAAGCGTCCCATTTAGCGCTCCCCCTGATCGCATGGTGGAGGACAGGGTTTCCCATGGACGTGAGCCTGCGCCTGTGGGATGTCATCGGCAGGCGACCTGAGAGGCTCCTCGGGCTCCTCTTCGCCCTGAGCGCCTTGGCCTTCCTGGCGACGATCCCGCTCCCTCGCGTGGACAACCAGTTGGTCGGCTCCGACGGCGTCTTTTACTACGCCTACCTGCCGAGCGTCTGGCTGGATGGCGACCTGGATTTCACCGATGAATACCGGCAACTCCTTGGGCCGGGCAAGGAAGCCGTCGCGGGGTTCACCCCGAAGGGCTTGCCGGTCAACGGCTACCCCGTCGGCTCCGCCCTGCTGTGGTCTCCCTTCTTCCTGAGCGCGCACGGGGCCGTCCTGGCTTTGTGTGCGCTGGCGCGGCGGTCCCCGCCGATGGGATTGGCTACCCCTATCAGGCCGTCACGCTGTTGGCGAGCATCATGTATGGTTCGGCGGGGCTGTGGCTCGTCTATCGCCTTTGTCGCCGGCGTTTCGGCCCCGCCGCAGCGGCGGCAGCGGTCGTTTTGCTGTGGCTGGGGAGCAACGTCCTCTACTACATGGTGGCCGAGCCGTCCATGGCCCACATGTGTTCCCTCTTCGCGTTGGGCCTCTTCTTCTACCTGTGGGACGGGCGGCAGGAGGAAGGGAGTTGGCGCGCCTGGCTGGCGTTGGGGTGGGTGGGTGGCTTGGCGGCGCTGGTGCGCGTTCCCGATGCGATCTTCCTGCTCCTTCCTGCGCTGGGGATGCTTCCGCACCTGCCGCGTGCTCCGGCGCGCGTCCTGATCCGTCTGTTCCTCTACGCGGCGGCGGCCCTGACAGCCTTCGCGCCCCAACTCTTCGTCTGGCAGGCCCTCTACGGCTCCTTGGCCGACGGCTACAAAGCCATGTCCGGCGGGGTGATCTTCCATTGGCTGGCGCCGAAACTGTGGCAGGTTCTCTTCTCCAGCCTGCATGGGCTTTACACGTGGCATCCCCTCTTTCTGGCCGCGACGGCGGGGCTTGTGCTCCTCGCGCGCCGCTCCCCTCGCGAGCGCCGTTGGGCGCTCCTGCTGGCGATGGGGCTGGCGATGCAGGTTTACCTGGTCGGCGCCTGGCGCGAGTGGTGGCAGGGCGACTCCTTCGGCGGTCGCATGTTCATCAGCGCCGTGCCCATCTTCGCGTTGGGGTTGGCCGCGCTGTTAGACCACCTGAGCCGCATCCGCTACCTGTCAGCGGCGCTGGCCATCGCGGCGGCGCTTCTTGCTTGGAACGGCCTCTTCATGTTAGAGTATCGTCTGGGGTGTTTCTCCAGGAGCGCGCCCGTGTCCCTGGGCCAGGTGTGGTCTGCCGCCTTCCGGTGTCTACCCCAATTCCCGTTGGGGCGTTGACTCTCCATGCGGATCGCGATAGATAGCCAGTCCACCCTAGGACGCAAGACGGGCATCGGCCTCTACACGGCCAACCTCCTGCGCGCACTGCGGCGCGTCGCGCCGGAGCACGAATACGTGGAACTGGCGTGGGGGCGCACGGAAGAACTGCGCGTGGATCGCCGCTTGCGCTGGGAGCAGTGGGAACTGCCGCGGCGCGCGCGCGCCGCCCGCGCGCAGGTGCTGCACCTGACGGGCTTCGGCGCGCCCCTCTGGCGGCCTTGCCCTACCGTCTTGACGGTGCACGACCTGATCGGCTACCTGTTTCCGGCCCATCTCCCGCCCATGGCGCGCCTTTATTGGGCCCGCTGGCTCCCCTTCAGCGTGCGCTTCGCGGGGCGCATCATCGCCGACTCGGAGCATACCCGCCGCGACCTGGAGCGCCTTCTCGGCGTGCCTCCGCAGCGAATCACCGTCATCCCCCTGGCGGCGGATGAGCGCTTCCAGCCCGTGTCCGATCCTGGGGTGTTGGCCGCGGCGCGCGCGCGGTATGACCTCCCGTCGCCCTTCGTCCTTTACGTAGGGACGTTGGAGCCGCGCAAGGGGTTGGATACGCTGCTAGACGCCTTCGCGGCCCTCGCGGGCGAATTTCCCCACGCGCTCGTCATCGCCGGCAAGAGGGGCTGGTACACCGAGCCCCTCTTCCGTCGGGTGGAGAGGCTGGGCTTGGGCCGTCGCGTCCGTTTCACCGACTACGTGGCCGACGAGGCCCTGCCCGCGCTGTACAGCCTGGCCGACCTGTTCGTCTTCCCCTCGCGCTACGAGGGCTTCGGCCTCCCGCCGTTGGAGGCGATGGCCTGCGGCGTGCCGGTGATCTCCTCCCATGCCGCTAGCCTCCCTGAGGTGGTTGGCGACGCTGGGGTGTTGGTGCCTCCGGACGACCCGCAGGCCTTGGCGGCGGCGATGCGCGAGGTGTTGACCGATGAGGCGCGGCGCGCGGAGATGCGCGCGCGGGGGCTGGCGCGGGCCCGTTGCTTCAGTTGGGAGGAGACCGCTCGGCGAACGGTCAAGGTTTACGAGGAAGCGACATGAGGGTTTGCCTGGATGTTTCCCCGGCGGTCCATCGCCGCGCGGGCCTGGGCCGCTACGCGCAGGAGTTAAGCGCGGCCTTGCTGGAGGTGGATGCCGAGAACGAGTACCTCATTTTCTTTAACCGCCCACGCTCGGCGCGGGTGGAGCCGCCGCTCCATAGCCTGCGCCGCCTGACCGTCGCCTGGTCCAACAAGCCTTGGCGGATGAGCGCGCTCCTGGCGCATTTTGCCGGCCTCTCACAAGATCGGCTTTTCCCCGGCGTGGACCTCTTTCATGCCACCGATCATCTCCTACCGCGCTTTTCCCGCGTGCGGAGCGTCTTCACCTTGCACGACCTCGCCTTTCGCCTCTATCCGGAGACGCACACGGCGTTGAACCGTTGGTTTCTCAACGTGATGATGCCCCGCTTCCTGCAGGCGGCCGATGCGGTGATCGCCGTCTCTGAGCACACGAAGAGAGACGCCCTGCGCGCGTACAACCTGGATGAGGCGAAGGTGCGGGTGATCTACGAGGGGGTTAACCCCCGCTTCCGGCCCGCGCCGCCCGAGGCGGTGGCCGTCATCCGGCGCAAGTACGGCCTCCCCGAGCGATTCATCCTGTCGGTGGGCACGATAGAGCCGCGCAAGAACCTGGAGACGGCCCTGGCAGCCTATCGGGCGCTGAAGGAGGGAGGCGCGGCGCACAAGTTGGTCATCGTGGGGAAGAAGGGATGGCTCTATCGCGGCTTCTTTCGTCGGCTGCGAGAGGAGGGCCTGGAGGGTGAGGTGGTTTTCCCCGGCTTCGTCCCAGATGACGACCTCCCTGCTCTGTACGGCGGCGCGGACCTTTTCCTCTTCCCTTCGCTCTATGAAGGCTTCGGCCTCCCGCCGTTGGAGGCGATGGCCTGCGGCGCGCCCGTCGTCTGTTCCGACGTGTCCAGCCTGCCGGAGGTGGTGGGCGACGCCGCGCTCTTGGTGCCGCCGTTGGAGGTGAGGGCCTGGGCGGAGGCGTTGCGCCGCCTCCTGGGCGACGCCGACTTGCGGGCCGACTTGCAGGCGCGCGGGCTGGCGCGCGCGCGGGAGTTCTCGTGGGCGCGCGCCGCGCGCGCGACGGTGGAGGTCTATCAACAGGTGATGGCGCGATGAAGAGCAAGGGATTCCTGTCTCTAGGGCTCATCTACCTCGTCGCCCTCCTCACCATCTTCAAACCTTGGGTGCACGGCATAGATGGCGCGGGCTACTACGCTTGGGTGCGCTCCGTCGTCATAGACCGCGACCTAGACACCTACGATGAGTTCCAGCACTACGAGGCAGCGCAGGACGAGGAGTTGCAATCCGCCGCCTGGCGCAACTTCTTTCGGCGCACGAAGACCGGCCTGTGGAGCAACCATTATCCGATCGGCTCCGCCGTGCTGTGGTCGCCCTTTTTTCTGTTGGCCCATGCCCTCGCCGGCCTCCTCAACCTCCTCGGCGGGAATGTTCCGGCGGACGGCTACTCTTGGCCCTACGTCGTCCTGAGCACTTTGGGCTCCACCGTGGCGGCCTTCGTGGGCCTGCTCCTGGTGCATCGCCTCGCGCGCGGGCTTTACGGCGATTTCTGTGCGACCTTGGCCACCGCGTCCATCTGGCTGGCCTCGCCTTTGGTCTTCTACATGTATCTGCACCCTTCCATGTCCCACGCCAATGACGCCTTCGTCAACGCGCTCTTCGTTTGGGTCTGGTATGCGACGCGGCGGGCTCGCGACGGCAAGGGGTGGCTGGCGCTGGGGTTGGCGGGAGGGCTGGCCGCCTTGGTGCGCACCCAAAACGTCCTGTTGACGGTCTTCCCCGGCCTGGAACTTTTCGGGGAGTTGGTCACGTCCTTACGTTGGCGGTCCATCGGGCGCGCGCAGCGGACCCTCGGCAAGGGGTGCATCTTCGCCGCGGCCTTTCTTGTCGCCTTCGCGCCCCAGATGCTGGTTTGGAAGGCGGTTTTCGGCTCGTACATCGTCCTGAATCCGCACCAGATCAGCAGCGGCTTGGGCTTCCACCTGGGGAGCCCGCACCTATGGCAAGTCCTCTTCTCGTCTAACCGGGGGCTTTTCATTTGGAACCCTCTCCTTTTGCCTGCTACGCTAGGGGTGTGGCTCCTTGCCGGGCGGGAGCGAAGGCTGGCCTGGCTGTTGGCGCTGACGTTCCTGTTGCAATGGTACGTCGTCGGCTCGTGGGAGGCTTGGCACGGGACGGTCGCCTTCGGCGCGCGCTTCTTCGTGAACTCGGTGCCGATGTTTGTGTTAGGCTTGGCGGCCCTGTTTCATCGGTTGCAGGCGCGCGTTTCCCGCCCGGTGTTGGTGGCCGTCAGCGGGGCTTTCGTCTTGTGGAACTTTCTCCTCATCGTCCAGTACGTGTTCCAATGGATTCCCCGCTCCGGCCCGGTTTCCCTTTCCCTTCTGGTGCGCAACCAGTTCACGGTGGCCCCCCGGAGCCTGGGCCAGGTTTGGGGATTCGTGGTTGCGAGGCTTCGCAGGTGAGCGATGGGCTTACGCATCGGCATTGACGGGCGCACGATCCAGGATCACTTCCCGGGCATCGGGCGCTACACCTATCACCTGGTGGACGCGCTCGCGCCCCTCGCGTCCGACGACGCGATCATCCTCTTGTGCAACTCGCGCCTACCTAACAGCCGCTACCCGCTGGCGGACCTGGCGCGGCATCCGAACATGCGCCTGGTGGAGGTCCCCGTCCCCACCTTCTCCCTGGCCGAGCAGTGGCGCCTGCCGGGCATCGTGCGCGCCTTGAGGCTGGACCTTCTCCATTCCCCTTACTACATCAAACCGTATCGGCTTCCCTGCCCTTCCGTCCTGACGCTTTACGACATCATCTCGCACATCTATCCGCAGACCCTCCCCTCGCTGCGCGCCCGTTTCCTCTTTGAGGCGGCGACGCGCCTGGCACTGGCCTCGGCCCGGCTCATCCTCACCCTGTCGCAGGATGCGGCCCGGGCATTGACCCGCCACTATCGCGTGCCTCCTCACAAGATCGTGGTCACGCCGGGGGCTGTGGACAGGCGCTTCTCGCCCGCCCCGCCGGAGGCGGTGGCCGCCCTCCGCGCGCGCTATGGCCTGCCGCCGCGTTACGTCCTCTACCTGGGCATCAACAAGCCGCACAAGAACCTGGTGAGGCTGGTGGAGGCGTGGCATCGGCTGCGGCTGGAGGGGGAGGAAGCGGCGGTCCTGGTACTGGCGGGGCGAGAGGACCCGCGCTACACCGAGCATCGTCGTCGCACGGCGGAACTGGGGTTGGGCGACAAGGTGCGCTTCCTGGGCGATGTGCCCGAAAGGGATTTGCCTGCACTGTACAGCGGGGCGTCGGTTTTCGTCTTCCCTTCGTGGGCCGAAGGGTTCGGCTTGCCGGTGCTGGAGGCGATGGCCTGCGGCGCGCCCGTCGTCTGCTCCCACGCGTCCAGCCTGCCGGAGGTGGCGGGCGACGCGGCGCTACTGGTGAACCCTGACGACGTGGACGCGCTGGCGGCGGGCATCCGCCGCGTGCTTTCGGATGAGGGGTTGCGTCGGGAGATGCGGGCGAAGGGGCTGGCGCAGGCGGCCAGGTTCACTTGGGAGGGGACGGCGCGGGCGACGCTGGCGGCTTATCGCCGCCTGGTAGGCGCGCCGTGAGCCTGTGGAGGCTAGGGCGAATGGCCGTCATGGAGGTCATCTGGGGCTGCGCGCCCTTGCTGCCATGAACATCCTACACATCTACAAAGATTACCATCCGGTCCTAGGCGGCATTGAAAACCACGTCCGGCTCCTGGCCGAGGCCCAGGTGGCCCAAGGTCATTCGGTCACGGTGCTGGTGACGAGCCGCGGGACGCGCACGGAGGAGGGGGTTCTCAACGGCGTGCGCGTCGTCAAGGCCGCGCGCCTGGCGACGGTCGCCTCTACGCCCCTCAGCCTGGCGTTGCCGTGGCAACTGATGCGCCAGCGCCCCGACGTGGTGCATTTGCATTTTCCCTACCCGGTAGGCGAGGTCAGCCAATGGCTTCTGCGCCGCGGGCGCGCCACGGTGTTGACCTACCATGCCGACATCGTGCGTCAGGCGGCCATTCTGCGCTTCTACCGCCCGCTGCTGCAGCAGGTTCTCCGCTTCGTTCATGCCATCATCATCGCCAGCCCGCCCATGCGCGACAGCCCCTACCTAGCCCCTCATCGGGCCAAACTGCGGCTGATCCCTTATGGGATTCCCCTGGAGCGCTTTCAGGGCGCGCCTGCGGAGTCGGATCTGGCGCGAGCGCGGCGCCGCTATCTGCGCGACCTCCCTCCTCCCTTTCTCCTCTTCGTGGGGCGGCTGCGCTACTACAAGGGGCTGGATACCTTGATCCGGGCGCTCCCCTCCGTTGCGGCCTCCTTGCTGGTCGCCGGCAGCGGCCCCATGGCCGAGGCGTGGCAGGCTCTGGCGCGATCCGTCGGCGTGGCCGAACGGATCGCCTGGTTGGGCGACGTGCCCGACGCCGACCTGCCGACCCTCTACCACCTGGCCGATCTCTTCGTCCTCCCGGCCAGCCGTGCCAGCGAGGCGTTCGGCCTGGTGCAGGTGGAGGCCATGGCGGCCGGCCTGCCGGTGATCTGCACCGAACTGGGCACAGGCACATCTTATGTCAATGTGAGCGGCGAGACGGGCCTGGTCGTTCCCCCGCGCGACCCCGCGGCCTTGGCCGCGGCCATCAATGCCCTCCTGGCCGACCCTGAGCGGCGCGCTCGCATGGGCCAGGCGGGCCGTCGGCGGGCGCGACAGGAGTTCGGCCTGCCCAGGATGGTGGATCGGGTTCTGGCCTTGTACGAAGAGGTTCTGCCTCCGCCGTCAACTGCCTCAGAGCATCTGTAGCGCGAACGCGGCCAATTGCAGGGCCGAGGCGGCGACGAAGAGCGCGATGCCGCGAAAGGCTATGCCGCTCCAGGCTGCCGGTCGCGCGGCCTCGTGGGCGACGGCCCATGCCTGCCAAGCCGCCAAGGGGAGGCTCAAGAACAGAAAGGCGGGCACGAGCGAGGGGAAACCGGCCCACAGGAGGCCCAACGCGGCAAGGTAGGCCAGGGCGAGGGCCGCGGCGTGCATCCGTGCGATTCTCCTATGCCCTAGCCGCACCAGGAGCGTACGTTTGCCCGTCGCCGCGTCCGCGGCCTCATCGGGGAACTCAATGGCGAGGGTCATGGCGAAGAGGAAGGCGATGAGCGGCAGCGTCGCGAGGAGAAGGGTGTCGCTCACGCTCCCTGTCTGCAGGGAATAGGCCACCAAGGGGACGCCGCCGGCGACCATGAGCGCGGTCGTCCCTTCCCCCAGCCCGCGCCCGATCAGGCGCAGGGGCGGCGCGGAATAGGCCCAGGCGACGAAGGCACAGAGGCCGTAGGCGGGCAGCGTGTGCTGCCCCGTGTGCAAGACCCAGCGTAGGATGCAGGCGCAGGTCAACGCGACGGCGATGAAGGCCCAGCCTGCAGCCAAGGGGACGCTCCTCGGGAATTGGCCACGCACCAAGACGCGGCTGCCGCTCGTCCAGAAGGTCGGCCGCGCGACCAACAGATCGGTCTCCAGGTCCCACGCGTCGTTGAAGTAGTGGGTTGCCAGTTGCACCGCTGTCACGCCGACCTGCCCGACCAAGGCGATGGCCCAGTTGAGGCGCACGCCCTCGTAGAGGGCGATGGCGAGACCGAGCGCGTAGAGGAGGACGCCTCCTCCCAAGAAGAGAGGGCGTCCGAGGGCGACGAAGGCCAGCACGGTAGAGATGAGACGCTTCATGCTGATCAAAGTTTCACCGTCCCTGTGCATGCAACGCCTCGGCCAGGAGCGCGAGGGTCAGCCGTTTCGCGTCCGCGTCGCCTTCGGTGACGGGGCCGACGCAGGAGGGGCAGCCCGTCTCGCAGGGGCAGCCCTCTACGGCTTCCCGCGCCGCCGCCAGGAGGGTGTCATGCAATTCATACAGGCGTTCGGCGAGGCCGATGCCGGCCGGCACCCTATCGTACAAGGTGATGGTGGGAAGGCCGTTGAAGGATGAGCGCGCCTCGGTCACCCTGCCCAGGTCGCGCGCGTCGCACATCAAATACAAAGGTGCCAGTTCGCCCAGGACGTAGGCCAACCCTGCCAGGCCGGAGCGAAGGCGCGCGTGCGCCTCGGCCCGCTGATGGCAATCATGACACAGGGTGATCAGGTTGTCCAGTGAGTTGGCTTCCAGGTAGGCGGTGTTCTCGCCTGGGACGTAGCCGAAGGCGCGGAACGGGCGGAGGTGGTGCACGTCGTGCTCGCGGTCGGGGCGTTCCGGCGCGCCGCATTGACGGCAACGGTAGCCGTCGCGCGCCCGCGCCGCGTCTCGCTGCTCGCGCCAGTTGGGGCCGTAGTCCACTTCCTCCGGCCAGAGGCCCGCAACCCGCAGCCGTTCCACTACCTCCTGAGGGAAAGAGAGCCAGTAGGCCGTCGTGTGCATCTCTTGTTCGGGCAAGGCGATCTCTCCCCAGCCTAGGGTCTCATGGGTATAGCGCTTGACGAGGCGATAGCCGGTCGCGCGGCTGACGACCGCTACCTGACCGTGGGCCTTGCGGAGCGATCCTGCCTCCTCCTCGCCGAAGAGGTCCAGCACCCGCACGCTCTCGCTGCTTTTGGCCTCGGTATAGTAGTCCACCGCCACCGCGCGCACCTCGGCGCGTCCTCCCTCCCAATCCAACTTCTCCACCCGATACGGCTCCCCCTCGTGCAGATAGATCGCTCCCTCGTGCACCAGCAGCGGCGCGCTGAAGCGGTCCACCTGGCCGATGGCCCGCGGCGCGCCGGCGCTCACGTCCAGGATGGCGACGTTGTCCGCGCCGGCCGCGCGCAGCGAGACCGATTCCGCCGGATAGCCCTCGGCCAGCCAGTACCAGGTGTCGCCCACCTTCTTGACCACTTGTTCTTCGGCCAGGTACTCCAGGAGCGGCGTCACGTCGCTCGCGCCGAAGGTTTCGCCCTCGCGGAACGGCAACTCCCTTGCCGCGCATTTGACGTGGGCCAAGAGGATGAGGAGGTTGTCGGGGTTGATCAGCGCCTGTTCCGGCGTTCGCGCAAAGAAGTAGCGGGGGTGGGTGACCAGGTATTGATCCAGGGGCGACGCGCTGGCGACGAGGATCGCGGCGGAGACGTCGGCGCGGCGGCCGGCGCGGCCTGCCTGCTGCCAGGTGCTGGCGATGGTGCCGGGATAGCCGGTCAGCACCGCCGCGCCCATCTGGCCGATATCTACCCCCAATTCCAGCGCGTTGGTGGCTACGACCCCTCGCACCTGGCCGGAGCGGAGGCCTGTTTCAACCTCCCGTCGCTGCGTGGGGAGGTAGCCGCCGCGGTAGCCGCGCACCCTCTCCGGGCCGACGCCGCGCCGTTGCGCCGCCTCGCGCAGGTAGGTCAGCAGAACCTCCGTCGTCAGGCGTGAGCGGGCGAAGACGATGGTCTGCACGCCGTGGGCGATGAAGTCGGCGGCCAGGCGCTGCGCCTCCAGCACCGCGCTGCGGCGGAGGCCCAGGGCGCGGTCCACCAGAGGGGGGTTGTAGAGGATGAAGTGCTTCTCGCCCATCGGCGCGCCGTTCTCTTCCTCTCCCACCAGCGTCACCGGCGCCTCCAGCAGTTTCTCGGCCAGTTCCTGGGGGTTGGCGATGGTGGCCGAGGCGCAGACGAACTGAGGACGAGAGTCGTAGAAGCGGCAGAGGCGGCGCAGGCGACGGAGCACGTTGGCGACGTGGGAGCCGAAGACGCCGCGATAGGTGTGCATCTCGTCCAGCACGACAAAGCGAAGGTTCGCCAAGAAATCGCCCCAGTTGGTATGTTGCGGCAAGATGCCGAGGTGGAGCATGTCGGGGTTGGTGATGACGATGCGGGCGGTTTGGCGGATGGCGCGCCGCTGCGCGGCTGGCGTATCGCCGTCGTAGATGGCCGCGGGGGAGGCACGGAAGGGCGAGGCGGGGAGCGCGGTGCAGAGCGCGTTCAGTTCGGCCAACTGGTCTTGCGCCAGCGCCTTCGTCGGAAAAATGTACAGGGCGCGAGCCGCGGGATCGCGCAGGAGGGCGTCCAGCACCGGCAGGTTGTAGCAGAGGGTCTTGCCGGAGGCCGTCGGCGTGACGACGGCGACGTGCTCACCGCGCCCTGCGGCCCGGAGCGCGACGGCCTGGTGGGTGTAGAGGCCGGTGACGCCGCGGGAGGCGAGCGCCTCTCGCAAGCGCGCGTCCAAGTGGTCAGGGAGGGGGACGACGCGCGCGGGCCGCGCCGGCGCGCGCCACCAGGCGGTAACGTTTTTGATGAACTCGCCGTCCATGCGCAGCGCTTGGAGGAGGGAGGAGAGGGGAGGTGCACCGTCCATATGTCCCGATCATCTAGAGGTTCACGATCATATCAGCGAACTTTTGCCAGCCCAAAGGTGTATAGTTTGATAGAGTTGAGCGTTCGCTAAGGGAACCGGCATGGATCCGATACGGCGCAGCGAGACGGGCGACGCAGAGGCGTTTGCCGAGATCTTTCACCGCTACAAGAACCTGGTTTACAAGACGGCCTACCTGATGTTGGGCGACGCCGACGACGCCGAAGATGCCCTGCAGGAGGTTTTCGTCCAGGTGTATCGGTCTTTGTCCACCTACCGGCCGACGAAAGGGGCCTTCACGACCTGGCTGCATCGCATGACGGTCAACCATTGTCTGAACAGGCGGCGGAGGCGACGCGCGGCCGTGTCGCTAGATGGGTTCTCCGCCGGAGCGTTGGGCACGTCCGCACCTTCCCTGGAGAGCCAAATGACGGAAGAGGCGGCCCTGCAGCAGGCCTTGGCCCACTTGAGCGACAAACTGAGAGCGGTCGTCATCCTGCGCTATTATTGGGGCCTCTCCTATGCCGAGATCGTCCAGATCTTGGACATACCGCTCGGCACGGTGAAATCGCGGCTTCACCAGGCCCTGAGCATCCTGCGTCGGGAGTTGGCAGACTCGCAGAAGTCGTCCATCCCATTAACCGTCTCCTTACCATGCGAAGAGGGTTAGCCGATGAAATGTCAAGAAGTCAGCGACCTGCTCCTTGCCTATCTAGACGGAGAAGTTACCTCTTCTGAGCGCGCGCTGGTCCAGGCGCATCTGGCGGCGTGTGCGGCCTGTCGGGGAGAACTGGCCGCTTGGGGGGCGATCCAGGGTCGCGTGCAGCGGTTCCTCTGGGCCAAAGCGGCCCCGGCGCACCCCTCTCCCCAGGCCTGGAGCCGCCTGGAAGCGAGGCTGGCAAGGGAGGCGCGCCCCTCGTCGCTGAGACGTTCGGCATGGCACCAACCCGTGGCCACGGTGGTTGCTCACGTTCGTAACACCCTGATAGGAGGCATGAGCATGAAAAGAAGTTTCGCTTTGGGGGCTGTTGCCCTCTTGATCGTCGCCCTGAGCGCCGTCGCCTTCGTCCCCGCGGTCGGGGCTCAGGTGAGCGAGATCCTTCGGTGGTTCCGCTTCAACGGCTTGACCGGTGAGGAAGTGAGCGTGCCGAGTTCGGGGGAATTCACCCCCCTGCAACCGACCTACCTTCCC
>DAOTYP010000058.1:0-6677 GCA_034434975.1 Anaerolineae bacterium
TGGTGGATTCGGAGCCCTACTGGGCGCGGGCGCGCGCCGAGTTCGCCGCCGAGCACGGTCAGGAATGGACGAAAGAAGACCAAGTCCAGGCCATGGGGAGGGGGTCTAGGGAGTGGGCCGATTACATGATCAGACGGCTCAGGCCCCGCCGGGCGGGGCGGGAGATGACCGTAGCGGAGGTGATAGACGACATCGTAGAGCGCATGAGACGCTTTTATGATGAGGGGATTCCCTTTCTCCCCGGCGCGGTGGAGGCCGTGCGCGCAGCGGCCAAGGGGTGGCGTGTGGCTCTGGCTTCCGGCTCCGATGCGAGGCTGATTGAGATCGTCGTGCACCATCCCGACTTGCGGGGCCGCTTTGAGGTCGTTGTGGCATCCGACACGCTGCCGCGCGGGAAGCCCTTCCCCGACGTGTATCTGGAGACGGCGCGTCGGTTGGGCATCAAACCGGAGGAGGCGGCCTGCGTTGAGGATTCACCCAACGGTATCCTGGCCGGCAGGCGGGCAGGGATGTACGTCATCGCCGTGCCGAGCCCGGCGGTGCCGCTGACGCCGGAACAGCTCGCCCCGGCCGATTTGGTGCTAGGCTCGCTGCTGGAGTTTCCGCGCGCGCTGGAAGCCTTGAAGAGGTCATGATCCTGTCATCCCGCTGGCCAATCCTCGGAAAAATGTGGCTCTAGCCCTCCTGAGGTGATGCGGTTGATTCTGAACGAGGCGACATGCAAAGCCGGGGCGCTCCGTTGAACGCCCCGGCGATTTTCAAGCCCATGCTACGTAGCGCCAGGCCTGCCGCCTTTTGTCGGGAGGCCGATCATTCGCTTGCGCGCAGGCGGCTGGCCGCGACTGCTACCAGGAAAGCGGCTGCCGTGAGGAGCACGACGCCGAGGGTAATGGCAGGGATGCTAGGGCCGCCGGACACAGGCACGATGGCAACGGGGGCAGAGGCGGCGGGGGCTTTGGCTGCCAAGGTGCGCACAAAGGCCGTGACATCTTCTACATCCTGGGCCGACAGCGGGCCGCCGTTGGCCTGGAGCCAGGCGGGCATTTTGCTGCCTCGGATGCCGCGTGAGATCACCTCCCGGATGTACGCGTTGGGCTGGATGGCAGGGAAATCCTTCGCCAAGGCCGCTCCGATGCGCCCTTGACCGTCGGGCCCATGGCAGACGACGCAGTTCTCGGCGTATATCCTCGCGCCGCGGGCGGGGTCGCCCGCCAGGCCTGCGACCGTAGGAATCGGTGTGACGGGGAAGGGGGTCGGCGTTGGCAGGCGAGGGGCGCGCTCACCGCCCAGGCTCAGGACGAAGGCAACCAGGTCCTCAATCTGGTCGTCGGTCAAAGGGCCGCCGTAGCCCTTGCCCCAGGCAGGCATGACGGAGCCCGGAACGCCCCGAGCAATGGTCTGACGGACCAGGGCCTCCGGCTGAACGGAGGCGAAAGGCTTCGCCAAGGCCGCGCCCACGCGCCCTTGGCCGTCGGGCCCGTGGCAGACCACACAATTCTCCGCGTAAAGGGCCGCGCCGCGAGCAGGATCTCCCCCTTGCGCGCGGGCTGCGCTCGCAAGCAAGAGCACCATGAGGAGGGCGACGAAGAGGATAGGCGCGCATCGGCGGCGAATCATAGGCGGACTCCACCTGGCCTTCAGAGAGGCCTCTATTTCAGGCTCAGCAAGTAGGCCACCAGATCGTCCAACTCCTGCTGCGACAACTTCTGTCCGAAATCCTGCGGCATGATGTTGCCGCAAGCGCCCGCCGGACAATTGGGCACGATGAAAGCGCCGGGGTTGATGATGGCTATGCGGATGTAATCCGCCGCCGACTGGCCGGCCACTCGCGTCGCGGCCTCGGTGCCGATGTGCGTCAGGTTCGGCCCCACCAACCCTTTGGCGTCCGGCTCCGTGTCAACGGCGTGGCAGGCTTTGCATCCCGTCTTATCGCTCAAGAAGACGGCCCTGCCGCGTTCTTCTGGGCTGGCGGTGCTGGGGAGGGGCGTAGGCGTCGGCGCCGGCGTCGGGGGCGGCTGCGCGACAGCGGTCTTCTCCCAATTCAGGATGAAAGAGGTAACGTCTCTGACCTGATCAGGTCGCAAGGGGCCGCCATAGTCCTGGCTCCAGGTGGGCATCTTGGACGCATACTGGGTGCTGGCCGGGCGACCGGCCGCGACGGTGCTCTCAATGTACGAGCGCAGGCTGCCGGTGTAGCCGATCTCCTTGAGTCGCTGGGTAAAAAACTGAGGCGTGTTCAGCGCAGGTGCCACGCCGGGGATGCCCTCGCCCTTCGTCCCATGACAACCGGTACAATAGGTCTCGTAGATCGCGGCGCCGTTCTGGATGGAACGCGCCAGTTGCGCCCTTTCCGTCTCGGCCATGCGCGCCGGCTCGTTCAGGCCCACCAGGAGGAGGGCGGCTACCGTAGCGATGGTCGCGAAGGTCCCCACAAGGATCTGGATCAACTTCATGGACGCCGTCCTCTAATGTTTGGCATAGTTGGCGAGGCGATGGATGTAGATCGTCTTAGCGTATTGTTGCTCTTTGGTCTCACCCGCCGGAGTCCACAGGACGCGCATGGTGATCTTGCGCAGGTCTTGCTGCCAATCCTCAATCACCATGACCACGTGGCCGGCCGGCAGGCCCGGGTCTCGCTCTACCCGTCTCTTGATCTCCTCCATCACGCGGCCGAAGCGCGGCGGCATGTCCGCCGGCAGGCTCAGGGTGTCGTAGACCCCCGGAAGCAATTGATCATAAGGGAGCGACCGCACGGCCCCGACGCCCTCCTCCGGGATGAATTCCTGGATGACCTCCTGCGCAGGCGCGCCGACGACGCCGAAGTTGGCTGTGCCCATCCAGGTGAGGACGACCAAAGCCAACGCCCCGGCCAGCCCCGCTAGGATGGCCAGGCGACGATCCTTGGCCCGGCGACTGGGGTTAAAGTCAATGTATGGGAGGACGAAGAGGAGCACGAAGACCAAGGTGGGAACGATGATGCCCATGAGCGTCTTGTCGCCCAACTTCAGGAGCCCCTGAATCCAGAGGAAATACCAGGGCGCTACGGTGTGCAACGGCGTAGAGAGGGGATTGGAGTG
Organism: Anaerolineae bacterium; assembly: GCA_034434975.1. GTDB lineage: Bacteria > Chloroflexota > Anaerolineae > JADYZS01 > JADYZS01 > JADYZS01. The sequence continues at coordinate 3,078 of DAOTYP010000058.1, forward strand.
GCTTTCCAGAGGCGCGCCGGCGTAGATGAAGGCGGCTCCCGCTACCAGGCCGAAGATGACGATGGCTGCCAGCATCAGTTCGTCCACCATGATGTCGGGCAGGAAATAGACCCGCTTGTCCGCCGGCACGCGCTTGGCCGTATCCTCGCCCACCTCTTCTTCCGACGAGGGGAGCGAGATCCCGTGGTGCACTACCTTGTAGTAATGGACCGAGATGAAGATGACGGCGAGGACGGGGAGAAAGATGACATGAAGGAGGTAAAAGCGGAGCAGGCCGTTGGCTCCGATCTCCGGCGCGCCGCGCAAGATGAGGTCTAAGGTCTTGCCCACGATGGGAGGCGGCGCGGCCTCCACCATGCTGGCGCCGATGGTGACCGCCCAAAAGGCCAATTGATCCCACGGCAATAGGTAACCGGTGTAACTGAGCCCCAAGGTGATGATGAGCAAAATAACGCCGGTGAACCAGGTGAACTGGCGCGGCGCCTTGTACGAGGCGGTGAAGTAGGTGCGGAACATGTGGAGCGTGACGGTGATGACCATCGCCTCGGCAGCCAGGCGGTGGATGTCGCGGACCAGTTTGCCGAAAGGCACATTGCTCATCAGGCGCAACATGTCCGAGTAGGCCCGCTCCGGCGTCGGCGCGTAGTAGGTCATCAGGATGATGCCGGTGATCAGTTCCACCACGAACAGGAAGGTGCTCAGCCAACCCAGACGGAAGGTATGGGTCAGACGGGTGACGCTCTTGTGATAGAACGTGGGCTTGATGTGCAGCCAGAAACTCTCCGAATGCGGCTTGAGGCGTGGGTTGGGCCTCCCCGGCGGATCGCCCCGCAGGAGAGAACGGATATCGTTCCAACTGAGGCCTGCCGTGAAGCGGGTGATGGCCTGATCGGCCTGGGTAGCAATGAAAGCGCGCAGGCCGTGCTGGCGGACATCCTTCACGATCCCTTTTACAAGGTCCACATAGACGCTCATAGAAACTCCTCCGTTTCTGTGGTTCTATGGCTTGTTGCAGCGTGCCCCGCCGCGCAGCCGTCAGCCTTTAGGCTTGCCCAAGATGCGGTTGCCGGTGTCTATGCGCACGACGGCGTTGGGGTCGTTCACCTGAAGGGGATCCCCCTTCGCATCGTTCTGGGCGATGACGTTTCCCGCGGCGTCCACCACCGTGAGTTTGAAACGGTCCAGATCGCGTGGAGCGGGGCCTTCTATGTACGTGCCGTCCAACTTGAATTTAGAGCCGTGACAGGGGCACTCAAAACGGTTATTGGCGCTCTCCCATTTGTAGAGGCAACCCAGGTGGGTGCAGACCTTGTAGAGGACGTTGTATCCCTGATCTGTGTGCACCAACCAGAACTTCCCTTCATCGTTGGGCACCGGCGCGGCGTTGGCAGCCGGGAACTGGGATAGAGGGACGTTGAAGATGCCGCCGAATTCCCCTACCTTGAAGCGCGGCAGGATGAAGAAGAAAGTGCTGATCCCGGCGCTGGCGAGCAGGAAGGCCATGGACGCGCCCCAGGCGTACATGAGGAACTCGCGCCGATTCAGAGGGAGGGCCGGGGCTGCAGGGGCCGCAACCTTGGCCTCAGGCTGAGGGACGACGGCTTCCCGCAAGGCGGCCGCGCGCGCGTCCGCACCAGGGCCCGCCTGCTTCAGGGCAGCCTCGCGTTCCTTCTGCGCGAGCTTTTCCTGCCGAAAGCGCTCTTGGGGTGTCACGGTGATGGCCTGGGCGGGGGCTTCGGCGGCTGCCGGCGCCTCCTGGGCGCGCTGCTTGGCGATCTCGGCGGCACGAGCCTTGGCCGCGGCGATGCGCGCTGCCCGTTCCTCTTCGGTCAACGAAGCCATGTGGCAACTCCTCCTCAGGTCTCACATCATCGGGGAGCCCGTGCGGGCTCACCTTTCCGTTGCGATGCTGGCGGCGGCTATTATAGCATGGCCCCTACCGAAGCACAAAAATTCACGAAGATGTTGATAAAAAGCGCTCGGTAGGGGCCAGGACAGGACAAGAAAACGGAGGCGCGCTTCGCGCCACTTTACCCCTCAAAGAAGGTAGAGCCCTTCTGGAGGTGCGCCCGCGCTGCTTCCTCGCTCAGCTCTATGCCCAGGCCGGGCTTGTCGGGGAGTTGAATGTAGCCTCCCTGGATCAGGGGTTCGCTTCCTACCACCAGGTCGTTCCACCACGCCACGTCCTGGGCGTGGAACTCTAGGGTGATGAAGTTGCGCATGGTGGCGCAAGCATGGCAGGCAGCCATGGTCGCGATGGGGCTGGAGACGTTGTGCGCGGCCATAGGGATGTAGTAGATGTCCGCCAGGTCGGCGATCTTCTTCGCCTCCAGCAAGCCCCCTGCCTTCGGGATGTCCGGCTGGATGATGTCCACTGCTTGGGTGGTGATCATGGTGCGGAGGCCATGACGGGTGTAGTGATTTTCGCCGGAGCAGATGGGCACCGGCGAGTTGTCTGTAACCCGCTTCAGGGCTTCTACGTTGTCGGGCGGCGTGGGATCTTCCAGCCACAGTGGCCGGAAAGGCGCCAGCTCCCGGGCCAAGGTGATGGCATCGCGGGTGTTGTAACTCCAGTGGCAATCCAGCGCGAGGTCTACATACGGGCCGACGGCCTCGCGCACGGCTCCAACCAGGTTGACGATCAGGTCCAACTCGCGGTTGGAAAGGGGGGATTGCTGTCCGGAGCCCCATCCCCGATACGGGCCTACACCCACGTGATAAGGGTCGCCGAAGCGCTCTGGGGCTATGCCGTCAATGTCAAATTTGATGGCCGTAAAGCCCTTCGCCACCACCTCGCGCGCCTTCTCGGCCCATGAGGCGGGGGTCGGTTCGGAGCCATGGCCGCAATCGGCGTAGATGCGGATGCGTTCCCGGTAGCGTCCGCCCAGCAGGTTGTAGATAGGGGTATTCAGCGCCTTCCCTTTGAGATCCCAAAGGGCCAGTTCAATGCCGCTGATGGCGGTGACGGTGGCGCCGGCGGTGGAGCCTGCGCCGGACATCACGCGCACCATCTTCTGGTACAGCCAGTCTATGTTGTGGGGGTCCTCGCCCAACAACAGCGGCTTCATCTGGCGCACAATGGTCTCTACGCCGGCGCCCCAGTAGCATTCGCCCAGGCCCACCAGGCCTTCGTCGGTGTACACCCGGACTAGGATCCACTCAAAGTTGCCTTGCAACACGGCGGTTCTGATGTCGGTGATGCGCACAGGTGCCTCCTTAAAGAGATATTGAGAGTGTGATAGGGCTTGCAACTCATCGTTCCAGCGCGGCCAGGCGGGCCTCCAGTCGGGCGACCTTCTCCTGGGCTGCGCTCAGCCTCTTGCGCTCGTTTTCCACCACCGCGGGCGGAGCCTTCTCTACGAAGCCGGGCCTGGCCAGTATTCCTTCCGCGCGGGCCAACTCCGCGCGGGCCGCGCTCAACTCCTTCGCCAGCCGCGCTCGCTCCGCCTCTATATCCAGCATCTCGGCCAGCGGCAGGTAGATCGTCACGCTCCCTGCCACCACCGTCGCCACTTGGGGCGGCGCGTCAAAGTGCTCGGCGATGTGCAGGCGCGCGGGCGCTAGGCGCGCCTGCGTGACCAGAAGGTCGCGTTGCGCCTC
>DAOTYP010000059.1:0-24006 GCA_034434975.1 Anaerolineae bacterium
CTCGGGCACCTCGGCGTCCAGCGGCAGCGCGCGCGGCACCTCTATGACGAAAACGGCCACCACCTTCGCCTTGTTGCGCTTGGCGATGGCGCAGGCGAAACGCACCGCCTCGTCATCATCGGGCCCCTCACCCTTGACCGGCACCAAAATACGCCGGATCTTCTCCATCGGTTCAGCCCCCTCTCACCTGAGCCAAGCGCCCCTTCCCTACTCTTGTTGACGCACGCCGGCCAAGTGACGATGCGCCAAGATGGGCAAATGTCGCCAGCGGCGGTAAAACACGTAGAGCAAGAAACCCGCAACCATCCAGCCAAGGCCGACCGGACGCCCGGCCTCCCTGGTCAGAAGCACCACGAGCCAAAGCCCCCCCGTGCCTATGAAGCCCAGGACGGCGCTCAACGGGATCTCCCGTCCGGCCCAGCGGAGATTGCCCGGCGATCGGAAGGGCCGCGGCATGGCCGGTTCCCGCACCCGCAGCGCGACGATGGCAGCATGGGCCAAGGCAAAGGCCAGCAAGGCGCCGAAAGCGTACACTTCGGCCAACAGGTCCACCTGACCCGGGATCACGAAACACGCGGCGAGGATGCCGAAAGCGAGGATCGCGACCGGCGACGTGTGGAAACGCGGATGAACACGGCCAAGAACCGAAGGGATTTGCCCATGCTGGCCCATCGCAAAACTGAGGCGCGAGGCTCCCAACATGCTCCTGTAAGCCGCCAACAGCAAGGTGAACGGGGCTACCAACCCTACCCACACGCGTAAGACGCCCCTCAAGGCTGCCGGCAACCCTTGGACGATCCCCAGAAGAGGAGCGGACTTCCACGCCGTGCCCAGCATCGTAGTCCACTCGCCGCCCACGCCGAGGACGACAGGCATGGCGCTCAGCCCGGCCAGCGATATGGGCACGTAAAGCCCCAACACGGCGATCATGACCAGGATGCTGGCCTTGGGCACCGTGCGGTCTGGGTAACGCGCCTCCTCAGCCAGGCGGGAAACTTCCTCAATCCCCGTGTAAGCAATCATGGAGGCCGCAACGCCAAAAGCCAGTTGTCCCCACGTCGGCGCCACTCCCCAGTGGACGTTGCTCCACGCCGTCTCCCACCTGAAAAGAAACAGGAGGCCGATCACCGCGAGGAGGGCCTGCGTAAAGATGTTCGTCATGGCAGCGACGATGCTCCAGCGCGGGCCCTCGCGCACACCGGAAAGGTTCAACAGGGCCAGGGCCGCGATCAGCAGGGCCGCGACGAGGCTGTTCACAGGCCAGACGCCCAACGAGGGCCAGAAGGCAGCCAGATAGTTGGGGACCGCAAAGGCGGAGAGGGCGATGGTTACGATGTAGCCCAACATCAGGGCCCAGCCGGCGATGAAACTGACCAGTTCGTTGAAGCCCCGATGGGCAAAACCGGAAGAGCCGTTGGCCTCAGGGATGCAGATCGTTCCCTCCGCGTAGGTCATCGCCGTGAAGGCGAACAGGAGGCCGGCGATGACGAACACGAGGGGCGTAAACCCCAGCGCATAGGCCGCGGTGACGCCCAGCGCATAATAGATGGAAGAGCCTATGCTGCTATATACGCTGGAGAAAAGGGCCGAAACGCCCCGAACCCGATGCACCCGTCGGGGGCCGCGCTCGCGTTGCAGCACCACATCACCGGGGCGCTGCGACTTGATGCGCTTTAAACCTTCATACATGTAAACTCCATCGGGCTGCCGACACGACGGCAGCCAACATGAAGGGGCGCGATCCGAGCGCCCCAAACCCGATCCCGCAGCTCACGCTAAGAACACCTCAAATTTTACCTTTTTCCATCGGGTTGTCAACTTCCGCCAAACAAGAAGCGGGCTCCCGGGAGCCCGCCCGTTTTGCCCTCCCTCGGCTTGTGCTCAGGCCAAATAGTCCCTCAACTTCCTGCTCCGCAACGGGTGACGCAACTTGCGCAACGCCTTCGCTTCAATCTGCCGGATGCGCTCGCGCGTCACGCCAAAATACTGCCCGACCTCCTCCAAGGTGCGCGCCATGCCGTCGTTCAACCCAAAGCGCATCTCCAACACCCGCCGTTCCCGCTCGTTGAGAGAGCTGAGGATGGCCCTCATCTGCTCCCTGAGGAGCTGACGCGAGGCTACGTCCGCCGGGCCGGGGAGCTTATCATCCTCAATGAAATCGGCCAGGGAACTGTTTTCCTCCGTTCCCACCGGCGTCTCCAACGACATCGGCTCTTGGGCCACGCGGGTGATGCGCCGCACCTTCGCCGCCGCGCGCCGCCAGCGCCGCTCCAGGGCCGGGTCTAGGGGAAGACCCAACGCCTGCGCCTCTTCAATGGCGCGCTTGTCCTCCGGCGAGAGGAGGTCCATCTCCAGGGCGATCTCCTCCGGCGTGGGATCGCGGCCGTACTCCTGCGTGAGCCGTCGCTGCACCCGCACCTGACGGTTGATGCTTTCCACCATGTGCACCGGGATCCGGATGGTGCGGGCTTGGTCGGCGATGGCCCGGCTGATGGCCTGCCGAATCCACCAGGTGGCGTAGGTGCTGAACTTGAAGCCGAGGGCCGGATCAAACTTATCCACCGCGCGCAACAGGCCAATGTTCCCCTCTTGAATGAGGTCCAGCAGCGACATGCCGCGGCCCACATAACGCTTCGCAACGCTGACCACCAGGCGAAGGTTGGCCTGGGCCAGGCGACGTTGGGCTTGCTCGCCTTGGGCCTTCTGCGCCCCCAGGGCCTCGCGCTCGGCCTGACTCAGACGGTCGCCCTCCTGCTTCAGACGCTCAGCCGCGAGCTTGCCCTGCTGGATCTGCTGGGCCAGAGTGATCTCCTCTTCGGGAGTCAGGAGCGGGACGCGGCCGATCTCGTGCAGGTACATGCGCACCGGATCGCTGGACAACTGGGGATCATCCCAATCTTCCAGGATCTCCTCTAAGGGAAGGCCCTGCTCAGCCTCCACCTCGGCTTCCAGCGCCTCGTCGCGCTCTATATCCGGAAACTCGCCGTTTTCCATCTCCTCCCCGACCCGATCCTCGCTCAGCTCGGCCAAGAGGCGCGCGTCCGCCGCCTCATCCAGCAGCTCCGCCTCATCGCCGTCGCTGCTGTCTAGGTCCCACCGCTCGCCCTCTTCCTCATCGGCCACGCCGTTGAATTCGGGCTCAGGTTCAGGGGGAGACGGCATTGCCCGCTTCTTCCGTGCCATTGCCTACACCGTTTCCATCATCGCCCGCCGCCCTTGCAGCGTGCGGGAAAAGAGGAGCTTTTGCAGATGATCTCGCTCTACCGACTGGCCGCGAATCAGTTCGCCGAAGCGCGCGACGGCTTCCCTGTCGCCCGCCAGCCTGGCATCTTCCAACAGGTACTGCAACTCGGTCAGTCGCAGGCGCGAATTTTCGTCGCGCAGGCGCAGGATCAGATCCACCACGCCTCGGACCACTTCTTCATCGCTCATGGACGGGGCCGCCTTGGCCAAGGCGAGGAGCGCGTCCACTCGCGAGCGCAACGCCTCGGGCAGCTGCGCCCGCGTCGCCTCCACCAAGTTCTCGCCCTCGCTCAGAGAGGCGTTCTCCAAGGCGAGGAAGATGGCCCGGTTCTCGCCGTTGGTGAAATCCTCCGCCTCCAGGGGACGCACCTTCAAGTTGTAGAGGTCGCCTTGCAGCCGCGCCAACGACACCTGCCCACCCAGGAGAGAGGCCAAGCAATGCTCCTCCCGACCGGGGCGCGGAGACGGCAAGGCCGACGACGCCTCGGCCTCGGAGGCTCCCTCGCGGTGCACAGGCTTCCGCCCACGCCCTTCTGCCCGCGCCGCGCGCGCGAGCGCCTGCCGCACCGTCTTCTCGTCCGTCTGGGCCAGGCGGGCCAGACGCCCCACGTAATGGGCCTCCTCCACCGGGTCCGCGATCTCGCGCAAGAGAGGAGCCAAGCGCCGCACGGCCTCGCCCTTCCCCTTGGCCGTCTCCAGATCCAGGTCGGCGGTAACCGCCCGGAAGTAGAAGTCCATCAGAGGCTCCGCCTCCGCCACCAACTTCCGCCACTGCCCCACATCGGCGCGCAGCACATCGTCTGGGTCCTGGCCCGGCGGGAGGGTGAGCACGCGCAGGTCGGCCTGCAAGCGCCCTTCAAAGCGGAGCAGCCCCTCCGGCGTAAACACCGGCACCGCCTCCCGATCCAGCGCCTCTCGCGCCACCTCCAGACCACGCAAGGTGGCCCGCGCGCCCGCTTCGTCCGCGTCCAAGGCTAACACGATGTGGCTGGTGTAGCGCCGCAACTGGCGAAGCTGCGCTTCGGTCAGGGCCGTGCCCATGCTGGCTACCACGTTCTCCTGGCCATGCTGGTGCGCCGCCAGCACGTCCATGTAGCCCTCCACGATGACCACGAGATCCGCCGCGCGAATGGCCTGCTTCGCCGCGTCTAACCCGAAGAGGACGCGGCTTTTATCAAACAAGGGCGTCTGGGGCGAGTTCAGGTACTTGGGTTGTTGCGCGTCCGCCAACGCCCGCGCGCCGAAGCCGATCGTCCGCCCTTGCGCATCGCGAATGGGGATCATCAGGCGACCCCGGAAGCGATCAAAATAGCCCGTACCGTCCTCGCGCTTCACTAGGAGGCCCGCCGCTTCCAGATCTTCCACGAGATAGCCCCGCTCGCCGAGGTGCCTGCGCGCCGCGTCCCATGCCTCCAGGGCGTAACCCAACTGGAAACGGGCGACGGTCTCCCTGGAGAGGCCCCGTTTGGCCAGGTGTGCTCGCGCCCGTTCGGCCTCCGGATGATGAAGCAGAAGGTGGTGGTAATAGGCCGCTGCGGCCGTCAAGGCGGCTCGCAGCCCTTCCAGGCGTTGCTCTTCCGCCGGTGCCTCGCCCGGTCGGGGGCCTAGGGCAACGCCGGCCCGCGCGGCCAGAACCTGCAACGCTTCCGCGAAACTGAGGTTCTCGCGCTTTTGGATGAAAGTGAAGACATCGCCGCCCGTCTGGCAGGCGCCGAAGCACCGCCAAGTGCCGCTCTCCGGAAAGACCACGAAGGAGGGGGTCTTCTCGTTGTGGAAAGGGCAGAGCGCTTTGTAGGTGCGCCCAGCCTTCTTCAGGGGGACGTAGCCGGATATGACCTCTACGATGTCCAGGCGGCCCTTGATCTCATCTACGACCCCCATGGTTCCCTCTCCTCACTGGGCATCATTATACCTGAACCAGTCCAGGTGTCAAACGCCTCGCGGTCAGGAGCGTTCGTAGCACGGACGCCAAGATCACCGTTGCAGGACCGGCAAGTAGATCTCGCTCTCCCTGGCCGCCGGCTGGCTGATCTTAACCCGCCGCACGTAGAGGTGGCTGCCACTGGCAAACAGGCGCAGGTCGGCATGACCGTTCTGCCGCCCGCCCAGGTAAGCATCGGGCAGGGTGAAACGCGCCGTACGCCACTCACCGCTGTTGGTCAGAAGCACCGGCGCGGTCGCCTTGTATGCCCCTTGAAACGGCCAGACCGCGTGAGTAGAATCGTACTCAATGCCGAACGCGCCCTCTCCCAGGTCCAGGTAATCCACCTCCACCTCCAGCGACGTTTCTTCGGCGTAGACGAAGTCGTTGTGCACCCACAGGTAGAGGTAGCGCACCGGAGTGGGGTTATCGGCAAGCCGCCGGGCCGCCAAACCCTCCACGCTCACGGCTTCCGTCAGGCCGTCGCCAGGGAGGTCCGACTGCAGGAGACCTTGGACGCTGTTCCGCTCACCGAGGGCCACCGAAACGGAGGGCGCGCCGCGATAAGCCGGTGCCGGCGGGAGCGCGACGAGCCGCTCGGCCCAGCGGACCGTCGCGGTCAGGTAGCCCAGCGGCCCCAGATCGCCGTAGTCGTCATAAGCGAAGCCCAGCCCATCGGTTGCGCCCGCGGCCGCCGGCTCAATCTGCGTCCCCTCATGCCATTCGTTGAAGGTGGCCACCCCGACCATGTGTGGCTGAATGCCGGTGCCCAGGGCCTCTTGCCATTGAAAGTCATAGGTCGCGCCGCTGCGGCGAGGATACAGGGTAGCCGCCGGGTAGCCCATGCGTCTGGCCGAGAAGCCGGGCGTTACGCAGGGGACAAACCACGCGCCCGGCGGAAGGGACCAGGCCCAGCGGGCAAACTGGCCGGCCGCGAGATGGGGCGTGGCGTAGTTCCATTGGCCGTCAAAATGGCTCGCCTCTATCCAGTCCGTCTCCATCCCGCTCGCCAAGACGATCCCGCCGTCGGGGAGCGCGTGGACGGCATCCAACGCGGGCCGCCAGTAGGTTACATCTACCAAGGGGCCACCCTCGTACTGATACGCCGGCGACCAGAAGAAGAAAAGCCCCCGCTTGCGCCCGTCGGCAGGGCTATAGAGGGATGGACGCGCCGTGCGATAGAAGGCGGGCGACCAGCCATAGCGCTGATACAGGTAGGCAATGTCGTCGGCCAGCGTCGCGGCGGAGCGGGGCGGCCGGTAGTACGGCTCTATCAGGAAGGCGACCTTCAGGTTGAAGCGCGTGGCCTGGGCGAGGAGAAGGGGAACGCGCAGGTCTTCCGGGCTCCCCGGCCCCCACCACGAGACGGCGATGACGCTGACGCCCGCCTGCAGGAGCCAGCGCATGTGCTGCTCCACTACCTGCGGATCAAAGGAACTATAAGCGCCGAGCAGAGGGTAGTAGTCGCTGGCTATATCCAACGAGGGCGCATGGCCGCGCTCTTGCCAGTGGCGCCACTGGCCGTCGTACTGGGGCGTCTCATACCAAGGGTAGTAGAAGGCGACGATCTCCGGCGGCAGGTCGTCGGCGGCCGCAGCCGGGCCCGGCAAGCCCGCCACGAGCGAAGCCGTCAGCGCCATCGCCAGAAGGAGCCACTTTGCGGACCGAGCATTCCTGTTCATAACATCCTCGCCAGCACCTTTTGTCCATCTGACGATAACACAGTCAGTCGCATAAGTCAACGCAGCCCCCTGCCCATTTTGCCGCACGGCCAGCCTTGTGCTACAATCAAGGCATGAGCGGGGCCCTATCATGCCTCTGGGCACATCCTGTACGGTCGGAACAACGTGTATGGCTCAGGCCAGCCTCCAAGAGTCGGCAACTCCCATCGTCTCCCACCTACGCTGGACCATCTTAACCTTTCTCGCCGTCGTCCTCGCCCTCGCCGTCGGCCTGGCCCTGCCGCGCCCCTCCTCGGAAAAGGGCGCGGACTACCTAGCCCTGGCAGCGCGGTATCAGACGAGCGGCCGCACCGCCGAGGCGCGGCGCGCGCTGGAGCGCGCGCGGACGCTGGGCCTTGCCACGGCCGCTGAATGGGCCGAGGTAGGGGATCGCTACCGGCAACTCTCGGCTCCCGACCGGGCGGCCCAAGCCTATCGGCAGGCGGTGCGCCTCTCGCCGGACAAAGCCGATTATCGCTTGAGGCTCGCCCGTAGCCTGGCGACCATGGGGCAGGACCAGCCGGCGTTGGCCGAGTACCAGGAAGCGGTCCGGCGCGCGCCGCCGGGTTCAAAAGCGGTTCTGCTGGAGATGGGGCTTCGCTACGCGGCGCTGGGCGAGCACGCTGCCGCCGAAACCCATTACCTGCGCGCTCTGGAAACCTATACCCAAAGCGCCTCCCTGCGCTCCGCTCTGGCCGACCTGTACCTGGCCTGGGGGCGCCCGTCAGACGCCCTCCGCTGGCTGCAAGAGGCCGCCTCTCTGGAAGACCCCTCCCAAAACACCCTCCTCCTGAAGTTGGGGCGACTTTACCTGACGCTAGGGCTACCGGAAGAGGCGGCACACGCCTTCAGGGAAGCGGTAGCCCGCCGGACGGGAGATGCTGAGGCCTATTTCTGGCTCGGCGAGGCGCAAAGCGCAGCAGGCCAATGGGCGCAGGCCGCGCTGGCCTACCGCCGGGCCGTTACGTTCCGCCCTAACAACGTGGAGTACCTCCGCCGGCTGGGCCGGGCATATCTACAGCTGGGGCTTTGTGCGGAAGCGCGCGAGGTCTTCTGGAAGATCCTTGACCTGGGGCCTAACGATACGCTGGCGCTGGAGGGATTAAGGCGGTGCGCGGGGCCGTAGAAGGCCGGTCAAGCCTTTGGGCCAAGCGGATCTCCGGCTATTGGCCCATAAACCGAGAGGAACGAGGCCGCGCCCTTTGGCTGACCTGGCAGACGGCCTGGCTTTTCGCCGCCCAGTTGATCGCCAGCCTTTTCAACTACCTTTCTAACGCAGCAGCCGGGCGCTTCCTGGGGCCGGTAGATTACGGCGCTTTCGCCGCCCTCTCGGCGATCCTTCTCATTTTGGTCTCTCTCTCCGGAGCCGTGCAAACCCTGACCGCGCAAGGGGTTGCCCGCCTCGCGGCCAGCGGGCGGCGAGGGGAAGCAGCGGCGCTCCTGCGCCACCTCCTGGTGAGATGGGCGTTGCGTTGGGGAGGGGTGGCTGCCCTGCTCGGCCTCCTCCTCAGCCCTTGGCTGGCTTCTCGCCTGCACACGTCCGCCGACGCCGCGGCGACGATGAGCCTCGCCCTCCTTCCTCTGGCGATGTTGCCCGTGGTGCAGGGCGCGTTGCGCGGCGGCCAGCGCTTCACGGCCCTGGGCGCAACGAACCTCCTCACCGGCGCCTCGCGCTTCGTGCTGACCGTGCTCCTCATCTACGCCGGCCTGGGCCTGGTGGGCGCCGTCGCCGCTTTGCCCCTCTCTTTCCTGGCCGCCACGCTCTTCGGCCTGTGGCTTCTGCGCCAGGCCTTGCGAGGTGAAGCCGGCGATGCGACCTTGCCGGCGCCCTGGGGCAGCGAACTGGCGCGGGCCGGGCTGGGGCTTTTAGCCTTCGCCTTCCTGGTCAACGCCGACGTGATCTTGGTGAAGAACCGCTTCCCCGGCGCGGAGGCAGGGCTTTACTCGGCCATGGCGGTGCTGGGCAAGGCGGTGCTCTACTTCCCCGCCGCCGTGACGGGGGTGCTTCTGCCCTTGGTGGTAACCCGCACCGTCCGCGGCCAACGCTCGCTCCCCTTGCTCTTGGTGAGCCTAGGGGCCGTATTGGCCCTCTGCGCCAGCCTAGCCTTACCGCTATCCCTCTTCCCGCGGGCGTTGCTACGGCTTCTCTTCGGGGCGATCTACGTGGAACATGCCTCGCTCCTGGGCTGGTATGCTGTCGCCATGACCTTGTACGCGGTGGCGAACGTCTGGCTCATTTACTCGATTGGCAAGGGGCATACGGGCTTTGCCTTCGGGTTGCTGGTGATCGCCCTGGCCGAGGCCGTCGCGTTGCTCACCCTCAGCCTCCGCCTGCAGGAGGTAGTGATGGTGATCCTGACGGGCGGGATCGCGGCGGTGATGTGGGCCTGCGCAGAAGGCCTGATGACGCTCCGGAACCATAGAGAGGAGCAGGCGCCTTGACAGAGATCTCCGTCATCATCCCGGCGTACAACGAAGAGAAGATCATCCGCAAGACCCTGACGGAGACGAGCGAGGCGTTGCGCGGCCACGAATACGAGATCATCGTGGTAGACGACGGCAGTAGCGACGGTACCTTCGCCGAGGCCATGGCCTTCGCGCGCGAACATCCGGAGGTGCGAGTCCTCCGCGCCGAACGCAACGCGGGCAAGGGGGCAGCCCTACGCCTGGGCACCGAGGCTGCGCAAGGGGCTCTGATCGCCTTCTTGGACGCAGACCTAGAGCTTCATCCTCGGCAGCTGTGGTCTTTATGGGCGGCGATGCGCGCCGCAGAAGCCGACGGCGCGGTCGGCTCCAAGCACCTCGCCCACTCCCAAGTCGCTTCCCCTTGGCTACGCCGCGCCCTCAGCCGCATCTTTGCCTGGCTGGAGAAGGCCCTCTTCAACTTGGAGTGGAACGATACACAGACCGGCCTCAAGTTGTTCCGGGCCGAGGTGTTGCGCCGTGCCTTTCCCCGCGTGCGCGTGCAGCGCTACGCCTTTGACCTAGAACTCCTCGTCGCGGCCTCGCGCTTCGGCTATCGCATCCTGGAGGTCCCCGTAGAAGTTTCCTTCCAGAGGCCCGGCGCGGGACGCATCGGGCTGCGCGCCATGGTCAAGATGCTGTGGGACCTCATAGCCATCTACTATCGCGCCAGTTTCTGGCGCTGGCTGGAGCCCGGCCTGACGACCAAGGTGTGGATCATCGTGCTGGCCCTCGGCATCTTCACCTCAGGCGTCGGCGTCGGCAGCCTCCTCAGCCGCCTCTGGGTGCCGCCTTGGCTGCGCAGAGCCCTTTGGTATGCCACCCTGCGTTTCCTGCCGCCGATCTGGCGCGATCTCCTCATCCTGACCTTGGGGCTCGTGCTGACGCTCCTCGCGCTGATCACGCTGAACAAGCACCTGATGGCCGCCTTTGCCCGCCCCGATCGCGGCGACCTGGCGGGCATCCATCGCGCCCGTGCGGCTTCCCGTTCCCCTGCGCGAGAGGCCGCAGGGGAGACAAACCACGAAAGGCAAGGGGGCGGCACGCCGTGAGGGTGCTCATGCTCAATTGGCGGGACATTCGCAACCCCGCCGCCGGCGGCGCAGAGGTGGCGACCCACGAACTGATGCGCCGCTGGGTAGCCTGGGGCCACCAATGCACCCTCTTCTCTGCCTCGTTCCCCGGCGCGCCGGCAGAGGAACGGGCGGACGGGGTGCGCATCGTGCGGCAGGGCGGTCCCTACACGGTGCGACTGCTGGCCTGGCGACGCTACCTATCCGACCCACGTCTCCAGGCCGATGTGGTGATAGATCAGTGCCACGGCCTTCCCTTCTGGACGCCGCTTTACGTGCGCGGCCCGAAGGTCGCCTACATTCACGAGGTCGCGGGCGAGATCTGGCGGCTCATGACCCCTTTCCCTTTGTCTCACATCGGCCCCCACCTGGAGGCCTGGAGCCTGCGCCTCTATCGCGACGTCCCTTTCATCACCGTGTCTCCTTCCACGCGGGACGACCTAGAGGCTCACGGCCTCCGCCACGTTCTGGTCATCCCCAACGGCCTCTCCTGCCCCGTGCCGACGCAGATGCCGGAGAAAGAGACGGACCTGACCGTCCTCTTCGTGGGCCGCTTGATTAAGATGAAGGGGATAGAGGATGCGCTGGACGCCTTCGCGCGGGTGGCCGCAGCGGTGCCGACGGCGCGCCTGTGGGTGGTCGGCTCCGGCCATCCCCGGTACGAGGCATCCCTGCGAGGGCGGACGCGCGCCCTCGGCATAGAGGGGAAGGTGACCTTCTGGGGGCGCCTTGCGGAGGAAGAGAAGTTGCGGTTGATGGGCCGCGCCCACGTCTTGATCCACCCTTCGGTGAAGGAGGGTTGGGGCCTGGTGGTCTTGGAGGCGAATGCGCAGGGGACGCCTGCGGTGGGCTACGCCGTGGCGGGCCTGCGCGATTCCATCCGCCACGGCGAGACGGGGTTCCTTACGCCGCCGCGCCAGCCGGTGGCGCTGGCCGAGGCGATCGTGGCTTTGTGGCGCGATCCGGCCCGACGGGAGGCGATGGGCCGCGCCGCGCGGGCTTGGGCTTCCACCTTCCGTTGGGACGACAGCGCACAGGCCTGGTGCGAGGTGTTAGAACAGGCGATGGAGCAAGGGAGGCCTGGTCATACCTTTGCAAGCTCTGTCGACGTGAGGCCGAGTTGAACCTGCTTCCCCAAACTGCGGACGCGACCTTCGGCGCGCTGGCGCGCCTGATCCCCACCGGCGGAACCGTGCTCCTGATCGGCAATTACGGTAGCCGCAACCTGGGCGATGAAGCGATCCTGTGGGCGATCCTGCATTACCTGAACAACGTCCACCGGCGACGGGCCACGTTCGTCGTCCCCAGCCGCCAGCCGGAGGAGGTTGGCCGCTTCCTGGGTCGCGAGCGCACGGCCCTGCGCCCCTGCCCCATCGCCAGCCTGCGCGACCTCCTGACGAGCCTGCGGCAGAGCGACCTCGTCCTCATCGGCGGGGGCGGCATCTTCTCGGCCTACACGGGGCCGCTGGCGCGGGGAGTCCCTTTGTTTGCCGTTCTGGCCAGGATGTTAGGCAAGCAGGTCGCCTATTTCGGCCTCGGCTTCTACGACACCGCGCCCGCCTGGTTGCGCGCGCTGGCCAACCTATCGTTCCTGACGGCAAACCTCATCGTGCTGCGCGACCGCCCTTCGTTGCATCCCCTTTGGCAGCCGGTGCGCCGTAGCCCGCGCACGCTCCTCGGGCGAGACCTGGTCCTCTACCTGGAAGAGCCGATCCGACAAGGGGCCATAGCCCCGCCGCAGCCCGACCCGGCGCTGGCAGAGGTGGCCGCGCGCATGCGCCTATGGCGCCAGGAAGGTCACCCCGTCATCGCCATCTCGTTGAAGCCGACGCAGGACGGACGCGCCAACGAACGCATCCTGACGGAGACGGCCCTCGCCCTGCGCGCATGGGAGCACCAGGGCGCGCGCTTCGCCCTCTTTCCCTTCGCCATCACCCCGGTCTGGTACGAGGACGACCTCTCTTTCCTGACGGCCTTGACCAAGCGCGCCGACCTACCGTCGGACCGCTACCTGATGGTTCCCCAAAGCCATCCCTTCTACTGGCTCAGATTGCTGCAAGAGGAGGTCTGCTGCATGGTCGCCATGCGCTTCCACGCGCAAATCTTCGCCCATCTGGCCCATGTGCCCTTCTACGCCCTCGCGTATGAGCACAAGAACGAAGGCTTCTTAGATGAACAAGGACACTTTGATCGTTGCCGCGCGGAAGAGGTGCGCGCCGAGACGCTGCAGATGTGGGCCGCGCCGCTCCTGGCAGCGATACACGCGAAGGAGGAGGCATGAGACGACGCATCACACCCTTCGGCAGCGGCTTGCTCCTCCTTTTCCTCGCGAACCTGGCCCTGGATGCGAAGATTCTCCTCGCGCGCGGCTACCTCATCCACGGCGATTTCGCCTTTCCCCTCTACCGCGAGAACTTCCTGCGCCAGTATTACCCCATGTGGGATTCGCTCCTAGGGCGCGGCAACTTTGAGAACGTCTTTCGCATCCCCTTGCGCCTCCCTTTCCTTGCCCTCGCCTGGCTGGGCGTGGACATGGGGACGATCCAGAAAGTGATCCTGACGGTGCCGCTCCTGGTTGCCGGCCTCTGCATGTATCTCCTGGTGTGGCGGGTTACAGCCGGGCTGGCGCTCTCGCCCAAACTGCGGGCCGCGGTCGCCCTCTTCGGCGGCCTGGCCTACGGCTACAACCCTATCATGATAGGCTTTCTCGCCGTGGCGGGCATGATCTATTCCCTCGCCCTACTTCCTCTCGCCCTTATCATCTACTACGAGGCTTTGCAGCGCCGGTCGCCGCGCCATCTCCTGGCGACGGCCCTCCTGGTCGTCTTCTCGGTCTCTCACCCCTTCCTGCTGGCGCTCTGGTTCATCAGTTTCCTTCTCCTCTCGTGCGCCGTCTGGCTGAAGGAAAAGAAGATCGGCCTCGTGCACGCCCTGGGAAGCCTGGCGGTGGTGGGCCTCGTCTTTGTTTTCCTCTTCGCCTTCTACCTGGTCCCCTTCCTAGGCGCAAGCGGAGGCGGCGACGAGGAGTTGGACCCAGAGGCGCTAGGGCACTACGCGCTCTCGCGCGCCACCTTTGGCGTTCTGAGCGAGCATCGGTTTACGTCGCTTCTCTTTCGGGTGCGCGACCGGATAGCGGGGTCGCCCCTCGTCCCCACCGACCCCGGCGCGCAGGCGGTCTGGGGAGCAGGATCCGCCCTCCTCATCGGGTTGACCCTCTGCGGCCCCTGGCTCTTGCGCCGTCGGTCAGGATCCACGCTTAACGTGTTCGCCCTGTACTCTTACTGGCTCTTCTTGATCGCCGTCCTCCTCTTGCAGGGCGATCGCGGGCCCTTGGCCGATCCCTACTGGTGGGCGATCACGAATCTCCCCTTGGGGTGGGCCTTCCGGTCGCCCTTGAAATGGCAGATGGCGATGGCCTTCTCCACGGCCTTCCTTGCCACGCTTTTCCTGGCGTTGGCCCTGCAGGGAGCGCAGCGGGCGCGAGACCTCCGGTCGCGGGCCTTGCACCTCGCTCTGGCCCTCGCCCTCGTCCTGGCCTACGCCGCCAACAGTCTGCCGAGCCTGCAAGGAAGTTTCTGGGAGCGCTATGTGCCGTACCGGATACCCGAAGGGTACTTCGCCGTCAACCGCACGTTGGAAGCGCGCCGGGACGGCGCGCGCGTCCTCTGGCTCCCGGCCTACCAATACGTAGCCGCCTGGTCCCAGAATCGCAGCATCTGGGGAATGGACGTGATCTCCACCCGCAAGGAGACGTTCAGTTACCACCTGGCCAACCCCACCGTGCAGCACTCTCTCCTGGATTTCCTCTACCGCTACACTTTCTTAGGGATGCGCAACTGGCCGGGCAAGTTGTTGCGGGAGTTAGGCGTCGGCTACCTGGTCTTCCATCCGGACCATCTCCCGTCGGTGGACGCCCTGGACGCCGCCGCCCTGGACAACCTGCGCCAACAGGCGCAAACCTTGCAAGAAGCCCCGCCGTACTACCTGCTGGAAACGCCGGACCGGCCGGTAGTGGAGCCGTTTTCCCTCTACCCTGCCGACCGGTTAGCCGTGCTGAACGACCGCGCCCAGGTCCTCTCCTTGGAGACGACGGAGGCCCCGTTGCCACCCATCCTCTTCGGCGTCGGTGAGTTGCCGCGCGCCGGCCTCGCGCTCAACCCCGACCTCTGGAGCGTCGCCCTTTCCCTCAGCCCAACAGACCTAGGCCAGCGACCTGAGACAGGCCCCGCGCCAGTCTTCTTTCGCTTCCCCAAAGATGCGCCCGGCGCGCACTCCATGAACTACACCTGGAACAACACCATCTCCGCGCGCGGCCTGGCCGTCCAGCAGGAGGACGAATACCTGGCGACGATCCATACCTTGCAAGCAGGCGACGTGCTGCGCGCCTCCGCCGCGATCCCTCAGCCCGGCGAGTACCTCCTCCTGCTCCGCGTCCTGGAAAGTCCACAAGGCGGAACCCTGCACGTCTCCCTAGGCGCTTGGCAGACCCGCGTGGAGACAGAAAGCCGCCCGACGCGCTTCGCCTGGAGGCTCCTGGGCCCCGTGTCGCTGGATCGGGCGGCGTCGCTCTCGCTGGCGACGCTGAGCGGCTACCAGGCCCTCGGGACGGCGGCCCTCGTGCCTGTGCAAGGATGGAAAGAGCGCCTGCGCGCGGCACGAGACAGGCTGGCGGCCAGGCGCGTCCTCTACGCCTGGGAGGCGGAAGCCGACCTGACAGGAGATTGCGCGCAGGCGGCCCCGCGCGACCCCCAGGCCAGCAACGGCGAGGTCGTTACCCTGCCCGCCGGCTGCGCCGTAGAGGCGCTGGCGACCGTCTATCGCCCCGGCCTGCATCGCCTCGCGGCCTCTTTCGCGGGCGAGGTGGAGGTCACGGTGGACGCGGAGGCCCGCCTGCACGCGAGCGCGCCGGCCCTGACCTTCACCCATTCCACCGCCTTCCCTCTGGATAGAGGCGAGCACCGTATCCTGGTCCGGGCCACGCGGCCCACGACGTTGGACGTTCTCTGGCTCTACCCGGTCAACGACGTGAAAGACGGCTTGGCCGAGGCTTTGCAGCCGACGGCCGGTAAGGTGGCGATCCTTTCCTATCAGAAGGTGAGCGACACCGAGTACCGCGTGCGGGCGCGTGGGAAAGCCCCCCTCTTCCTCACCTTGCGCCAGGCTTACGACCCCGGCTGGGTGGCCATCGTCGGAGGGCGGCGGTACGCGAGCAAGCCCGTTTACGGCCTCCTCAACGGCTTCTACCTGGATCGCCTGAGGGGCGAAGAGCACGAGATAACGGTCATCTACGCGCCCCAGCAACGCTTCCGGCTGGGCGCCCTCGTCTCCGCTATGGCAGGCGGACTGGTATTGGCCTGGCTGGGGTACGACATCTGGCGCGAACGGGCGCAGCGGAGGAGAGACCGATGAGGCTTCTCAGGGCACTTTTCAGGGCAGAGGAGATCACCAGACTGTTCAGGCGGCTAGCGGCTCCCATCGGCGCGGCCGCGGCGGCCCTGACCTTCGGCTGGGCCGCGCGCTCGCCCTTCGTGGGCCTCCTGACCTTTCTCATCCTCCTGAGCAGGAGAGGCACCCTGCTGGCGGCCCTGACAGGGCTCGCGCTGTCGGTCCTCTGGGCCGCCATCCAATTTACCGGTCGCAGCGGAGGGAGCGAGATCCTCGCCTCCTGGTTTTATTGGGCGGTGGCCGCGGGGGCCCTGGCGGAACTGGTCCACACGGCGCGCTCGCGCTGGGTGAAGGAAAGCCCCCCCGATCCGGATGATGAAGGCGCGGCCTGCCCGGCCTTTGCGGAATGGCGACGCGGCGTGGAACGCCTCCAAGCAGCCCTGCGCGAACCCGCAGGCCAGGCGCGCCTGGCGCGCGCCGTTCAACGCGTCGGCGCGGCGAGCCTGGTGGCGGCTTGCTCCTTCCTCGCGTGGGCCCGCCCACCTCTGCCGGCGGCGTTTGGGCTCCTCCTCTTGGCGGGGCTCACCCCTTTCCTGTTCTGGAGCGCCGGCGTAGCGGGCAAGAGAGTGTTCTGGCGGCGAGAGGTAGCCTTCGCTTTGCTCCTCACCTTCACCGCGGGGGGAGAGGTCATCTTCCCTTACGTTTGGGAGAGGCCCCGGCCACAAGCGACGCCCGTCTTCAACTTTCTAGAGAAGCGCGGCACCGCCACCCTGACCCCGGCCAGGCCCGGCTTGCAGGTAAGGTCGTGGCTCATCGGGATCAAAGCGCGGCGTGTCCTGGCGATGAGGCCTACCCATCGGGAGCCGGCGCGCCTGGCATACGAACTCCCGATGCCACAAGGAGCGCTCCTGACCTTCGGGATCGGCGTCGCGCCGGAGACTTGGGGGCGGCTTGGCGACGGCATTACCTTCAAGGTGCTGGTGGAGGGACCCCGCGGGGTGGATACCCTCTACGAACGCTACCTGAACCCGAAGGCCCGCCCTCAGGAGCGAGCCTGGCAGGACGTGCATCTGAACCTATCGCGCTACGCCGGGGAGACGGTGAAGGTGATCTTCGTCGTGCAAGCCGGGCCGGGGGACGATGCACGGCACGACCTAGGAGGATGGGCCGAGCCGATCTTGTGGAGTGTGCCAAGGTGAAGAAAGAGCCCTCAAGACCTCCGAGCCTTGAGGGCTCTCCCCTCAGACGCGCGTCACGTATTCCCCTGTGCGGGTATCCACGCGGATCGTATCACCCTCGTTCACGAACAGCGGGACCATCACTTTGAGGCCGGTTTGCACGGTAACCTGCTTCATGGCGCTCGTGGCAGTGTCGCCGGCGACGCCTGGCTCCGCCTCGGTCACCAACAGGTCCACCGTGGTAGGCAACTCAATCTCAATCGGCTCGCCCTGATAGGTCAGCAGTTCCACCGTCAAGCCATCGGTCAGGTAATTCACCGCGTCGCCCAGGTGCTTCGCACTCAACACGTGCTGCTCAAAGGTCTCCGTATCCATGAAGGTATAGAGGTCACCATCGCTATAGAGGAACTGCACCGTTTGATGGTCCAACCGTATATCCTGCACCCGGTCGTCCGACTGAAAGGTGCGCTCCACCGTGGCGCCGGTGCGCAGGTTGCGCACCCTTGTGCGGATGATCGCGTTGCCGCGCCCGGGCTTGTGGTGCTCATAATTCAGGACGCGATAGAGCTCGCCGTCCAACTCAAAGGTAACGCCTTTGCGCAAGTCGTTGACGTTGATCATGCCGCAAGCAGCCTCCTACGCTCACGAATTATACCTCAAGTTATGTCCAGTTGGCAAGACCAACGGGAAAGCCCTCACAGCAAGCCCACGCGGCTGTTGTCGCCCAGCGTCATCTTGTAAGCCTTGGGCTTGATGGGCGAGCGCACGATCTCCACGTTGCGCCCGATCAGGCTGTCCTCCAGGCGGGCAGGGAGGTCTATGAGGCGGCTGTTCTCCAGCACGATGCAGTGCTCAATCTCGCTGGACTCTATGACGACGTGATGGTAAATGGAAGTGAAAGGGCCGATGTAGGAGTTCACGATGCGCGACGCCTCGCCGATGATGGCCGGGCCGCGGATCACGCTGTTGATCACCTGCGCGCCCTTCTCCACGGTCACCTTCCCCTCAATGTGAGAGTCCGCGTCCACAAACCCCTCTATCCGATGCTCCATCTCATCCAGCACCAGCGAGTTGGCCGCCAACATGTCGCCCGGCTTGCCCGTGTCAATCCACCAACCCTTGTGGATGTAAGGATAAACCCGATAGCCGTGATCCACCAGGTATTGGATCGCGTCCGTGATCTCCAACTCCCCTCGCCATGAGGGCCGAATGGCGTTGACCGCCTCAAAGACGTGGTGGTCAAACATGTAAATCCCCACCAGCGCCAAGTTGGAGCGAGGCTCGCGCGGCTTCTCTACCAAGCGCAGGATGCGGCCATCACCGTCCAACTCCGCGACGCCGTAATGCTGGGGCTCGGCCACCTCCTTCAAGACGATCTGACAGTTCCAGTCGCTCGCCGCGAACTGGCTGATCAGCCTGCTGATCCCTCCCTGGATCACGTTGTCGCCCAGGAACATGACGAACCGCTCATCGCCCAGGTAACCCTGGCTAATCTTGACCGCGTGGGCCAGGCCCAGAGGGGCTTCTTGACGGATGTATAGCACGCGCACCCCCCAGCGCGAGCCATCGCCCACCGCGGCCTGAATCTCCGGCGCGGTATCGCCCACGACGATCCCGATGTCGGTGATGCCGGCGTCGCGAATCGCCTCAATGACCCGAAAGAGGACCGGCTTGTTGGCGACCGGCACTAACTGCTTCGCCGAGGTGTAGGTGATGGGATATAGGCGAGTCCCTTTCCCGCCGCTGAGGATCAGACCCTTCATGGCGTCAACCTTTCATGAGCGCTCAGATCACAGCCAGTCAAACCATGAGCGTTGCTGCGGCACCGGCAGCGGTGGCGCAACGGCCAGCGGCTCATCTCGCACGATGGCCGCCGGCACCGCAGCCACCAGGGCCAAGGCTTCCTCTACCCCCAGGACCTTGGCCGCAACCTGCGCCGCCGTGGATAATACGGGAGCGCGGGTGTGTATGTTGTGCCCGTCGGAGGCCAGCACATGGGCCAGCCGATGTTCCAACAAAACCTTCGCCGCGCGCTCCGCCTCCGCCCCGAAGACGCCGAGCAGGCTCCCCGCGGTGATCTGCACCAGAACGCCGCGCTCTACCAAAGGCCGCAGCCGGTCAGGGTTCCGCTGCACGGCTGCATAGCGTTCGGCATGGGCCAGGATGGGCACCAACCCTCGCGCCTGCAACTCGGATAAAGCGCTCTCGGTGAAATCCGGCCAGGAGGTAAAGCCCAACTCCACCAGGATGTAGCGGCTCCCGTTGAGAGGATAGGCGCGGCCATCGTCCAACTGGGCCGACAGGTCGGGCGTGATGTAAACCTCGGTCCCGACTAACAGGCGCAGGGGCAAGGCGCGCGCTTCTATCTCCCTCTGCACCCTCGCGGCCAACGCCGCGATGCGCTCCCGATTGCCGCCAGGCCCCCACCGCAGGTTATGAGGGGTCGCAACGATCTGGCCGATGCCGTCTGCCGCGGCCAGCGCGGCCATGGCCAAAGCCCCCTCCATCGTTGTCGGCCCATCATCTACACCGGGCAAGATGTGGCAATGAATGTCCGTGAACATCGCTCAGCGGATAGGTAGCGGACGAGCCCCGCTACTTTCCGCTATAATAGGGTTGCAACGACGCATCAAACTCCACGTTGTTCAGCACCGCGCCCAACAAACGGGCGTGAACTTTCTCCAACAAATCTTTCGCGCGCTGGGCATGCTCTCGCTTCGTCTGGCGCGCGTGGATGACCAGCAAGACCCCATCCACCTGCCCGGCCAGGATCGCCGCGTCGGTAACGGCCACCACCGGCGGCGCATCAAACAGGACCATATCGGCCTGATCGGACAAGGTGGCGATCAGTTCGCTCATGCGCCGCGAGGCCAACAGCTCCGCCGGATTGGGCGGCAGAGGCCCACTCGGCAACACCGACAACCCCGCCACGCCCCCGTCGGCCAGCGGCAATGCCACCGAGGCTTCCCCACGCAGCACCGTGCTAAGGCCAACGGTGTTGCTCAGGCCGAAGAGCTCGTGTTGGCGCGGGCGACGCAGGTCGCCATCCACCAAGATGACCCGCTTTCCCGCCTGAGCGATGACCACCGCCAAGTTGGCCAAGACGACCGACTTGTCTTCCTCGGGACCAGGCGAGGTAACCAGCAGGGTGCGCAAAGGACGTTCCAGGCTAGCAAACTCCAGGTTCGTGCGCAAGGTGCGATACGCCTCGGCCACGGGCAGGCGAGGGTTTGTCACGGTCACCAGGTCAGCAGGCATGGACGCTCCTCTTTCGTGGATGGCTGCCTCAGCGGCTTGATCTCATCACGCGCGCCGCTTCTAACCCTCCCGTCGCCGCGCGGCGCGCGCGGCTCAAAGCAGGGAAGGGCCACAGGCTCCGCGCCCCCGACGCCGGCCACGCGGGGATCGCCCCTAGCACTGGCACGCTCAGCAGCCGTTCGGTCTCTTCTGCCGTGCGCAGGGTAGCCGATTCCAGCCATTCCAGCAAGATGACGATGAGGCCGCCGCACAGCACCCCTAGGATGCCGCCCGCAAGGGCGTTGGTCTTCGGCTTCGGCTTGAACAAAGAAGCGTAGCGCGCGTAGTCGCGCACGGAGACATCAATGCGATCCCTCTTGTCTACCTCCTTGTTCCAGTCCACCCGATCCTGCACAAAGACATCGGCCATGGTGTTCGCCATCAGCATGGCAACTGTAGGGTCGCGATCGCGAGCGTCTATCTGGATGCTGAAGGTAGAAGGATCGGTGGTCACGTTGAGGTGAGAGCGGAACGTGTCGGGCGACATATCCAGTTGAGCCTGGCGGATGACCTTTTCCGCCATGTTGTAGGACCTGATGCGCTCCACGTAAGAGCGCATCAGGTCCTTGAGCGTGTTGCTCAGGCCCCAGTCAGGCCGCGCAGGCTCCACGTTCAACTTGGCTGTCGCCTGGTAGACCTTGACCTGCGTGCGGCTGAAGCCGAACGCGGCCGCCGCGGCCAAGATCGCTACCAGGACGATGATCCAGCCCCGCCGGCGCAAGATGCGAGCGTAATCTCTCAGTTCCATCGCTATCTCCTACCGCCATTCTACACGATACCCCCGTCGCGGTCAACGCGCGGGCAAACCTTAGCGGCCCCACAAGCGTTTGCCGCGCGGGCGCGGTAACTCGCCCAACACCCGGATTCCCATCGCCTCCACCTCGGCCCGATCGCGCACCGAGGTATCCAGGTATTCGCCGAGAAAGGCCAGCGCCAACCCTGCCGCCAACGCCAACGCCAGGCGCAGGGGGAGGTCCAACTTCTCTCGCAGCCCCGCGCCCACCACCCCCACGCTAGGCGGGTCCAACAGAAAGACCTGCGCCCCCTCCGCGCCCAATTGGGCGAAGAAACGGGCGTTATCCTGCTGCAAGGTTTGCACGACGGCCTCCGCGATGGCGCGCAATTGCTCCGGATCGCCCCAAGTGATGCTCACCCATAGAATGCGGTGCAATTTGCCCGTGCGCGTGCTTCCCTGGATAGCCCCTACCGGAACCTGGATGGGATGAGCCCCCTGGGCCAGGCGCTCGCTCACCGCCTGAGCGAAGGCTGCGCTCTTCACCACCTCGCTGAAATCGTCCACCAGGTACTCGGACGTGAGGTAGGTGTAGTAGCGATCGTAGTTGTACGTGTTGGGGCGCTGCGGCTCCGGCGCGATCCCCATGCTGAACCGCATGGAAACCTGATATTGGGGCGCCCGCGCGGGACGGAAGAGCAACGACGCCAACAGGACCAAGGCGACCAACGCCGCCGGCAGCCACCAACGGCGACGCACGATCTCCCCATATTGACGCAATTCCATAGGCGCTTTGTTCCTCGCTTCGGATCAGAGGTGGCCTTCCACGAAGCGCATGAACTCGGCCTTGAACCGCTCTGGCTGAAACCCCTCGGCATGGGCGCGGATGACGGCAGGGTCAAAACGCATCCTTTCGCAACGCTGCACAGCCTCGGCCAGCGCCTCGGGGTCTGCCTCGTGGAAAAAGGTGCCTGTAATCCCCTCACGCACCGTGTCCAACGCGCCCCCCGCCGCGTAGGCCACCACCGGCCGCCCGCAGGCCATCGCCTCCACCGGCGCGATGCCGAAATCCTCCTCCCCAGGGAAGATGAACGCGCGACAACCGCGGTACAGCCGTAGCAGTTCCTCGCTGCTCACCCGCCCGCGAAACGCAACGGTAGGGCCTGCCAGAGCGCGCAATGGCCCCTGATCGCGGCCATCTCCGACGATGACGAGGGGGAGCCGCAACGCATTGAAGGCCCGTACGGCCAAGTCAATGCGCTTGTAAGGGACAAGGCGGGACACGACCAGGTAGTAATCCCCCGGCGGCTCCGGCCCCGGCGTAAAGCGCTCCACGGCGACCGGCGGGTAGATGATGGTGCTGTCCTTACGATAATATTTCGCCACGCGCGCCTGCACGGCGCGTGAAATGGCCGCGAAGGCATCCACCCGCTCGGCGGCCAGCCGATCCCACAGGCGCAGGTAACTGAGGAAGGGACGCAAAAGCCAATCGGTAACCCGCCCGAAGCCCTCGCGGGCCCGATAACCGGCATAGTTCCAGACGAAGCGGGTGGTCGTCAAACAGTAGCAGAGGTGACGAGTCGCCGGCGGGGTGATGACCCCGTGGCAAAAGGCGCTCTTGATGCTGATGACGAGGTCGTAGCCGTTCAGGTCAAACTGCTCAAAGGCGAGGGGGTAGAACGGGAGAAAAGGCTGGTGGTTCTTTTTGACCAGCGGCCAACGGTCCAAGAAACTGGTCCGAATGTCCCATTCCCGATAAGCGGGCGGCATGGCCTCGCGCCAGTAGATGCTCGTGTAGATGGGAGCCTCAGGGAACAGTTCGTGCACCACTTCCAGCACATACTCAGCCCCGCCCATCTGGTTCAGCCAGTCGTGGACGATGGCGACTTTCACGCGCCTAAGCCCCTCCTCCCGCTTTCAGGTATCCTAAGCGGCCTGCATAACCAGGTAGGTCAGATTATAACCCCTATCAGAACAAACCGCAAACCGACATGCAGGGAACGGATTGACGAAAGCCTTCCCCTATGCTATAAGGTGATTGGGGGCGCGCTGTGTTCGTTTCGCCGGCTCTTATGTAGATTTCAAGAAAGGCTGGACACAAAGCAATCACTGTGGTGTGCTGCCCTATGGCCGCATTGAGGATGGTTGCCCAGAAAGTGCAACTCAAGGTGGGATCAGGCTGCGGCGTCTCCACCCGCTCCCAAAAGGAAAAAGGGCCGCATCTGTCTAATACCCGCTTAATAAACGGCTTAGGTATACCTTAGGTACACGAAAGGTTGGGTGGTATAATAGATGACTAAAGGAGCACTTCCGTTGGAGACCTCCAAGGTATTTTATGCGAGCGACAAAATCGTTATCATCAATGATGATTTTCTAACTACCAATGCGATCAGCCCTGAGAGCATAGACTTGATCGTCACTTCTCCGCCTTACAATGTTGATATTCAATACAACTCTCATCAGGACGATGTTTCCTATCCCGATTACTTGGAGTTTACGCGCGCTTGGCTAGCAAGGTGTTTTCAATTTTTGAAAGAAGATGTGAGATTTTGCTTAAATATCCCGTTGGACAAAAACAAGGGCGGCCAGCAGAGCGTAGGTGCCGACATCACAACCATCGCTAAACAAGTTGGCTTTCGCTACCACGCCACAATTGTGTGGAACGAAGGTAACATCTCGCGGCGGACAGCATGGGGTTCTTGGCTGAGTGCAGCCGCCCCATTTGTGATCGCCCCCGTTGAATTGATCGTTGTCTTGTATAAGAAACGCTGGCGTAAAACAAGTGGGAGCGGAAAATCAGACATAACCAAATCTGAATTCATGAACTGGACGAATGGGCTTTGGACCTTTAGCGGTGAAAGCAAGAAAAAGATAGGACACCCAGCGCCGTTTCCGCTTGAATTGCCGCGCCGTTGCATAAAACTCTTCAGTTTTGTGGGCGACACCGTACTAGACCCGTTCGTTGGCAGCGGCACTACTTTGATTGCCGCAG
>DAOTYP010000060.1:0-8733 GCA_034434975.1 Anaerolineae bacterium
AGCAAGGGCAACCAGATGAAAGCCAGGTGCTCGGCCAAGGCCCCGCGCGTCCAGGCATCGGCCAGGCGGTAGGGGGCCCAGGTGTACGCCACTGCCGCCATCGCTCCACCCCAATCGCCCAGGAGTTCACGGGCAAAGGCGTACATCGCCAACGCCGACACGATCAGTCCGATGGCGATGGTCAGTTCCAGGCTGGTGACAAAGCCCGCGCCCAACAGACGCAAGACCAGCCCAGGCAGATAACCCAACGGCGCATAGAAGTTGAGCACCGGAAAGCCGTAGCCGAAACCCTCGTAGGAGAGCCAGCGCGCCCCCAGGTGCCCCGACCGCAGAGCGAGATCCAAACTCAAGAGACGGAAGATGTGATGCGCGCCGTCGTCGGTCTGCTGCAAGCCTGCCTGCCACAATGGCTGTAGGGCGGGCAGAGCGAGCAGTATGACGAGGAGAGGCGGCCACCATTCATACCGAACCCGCAAACGGGACACAGGGCCTTTCCTTTACCCGGATATTGTCCATCGCAGAGGATCAACGCGCCCCAATCAGAACGGATGTCAGCGGCACCACGTCGCCCTCCGTGCCATCGGCCAGACGCACGGGCAGACGCCGCCCATCCTCCGGATTATACATCAACACGACGAGGGAGTAAGAACCGGGCGCTGCGGCCTCAGGTATCTCTATGGCGTAACGGTCAGAGATGGTGTCGCCCGCCTGCCACGCGGTTGTAGGACGAAAGCCGTTGGCGGGGCGACGGTCGCTGTTCGCCACCAGTTGGCCCCCCGAATTCAGGAGTTGCAGCGAGACCACATAATCCACGTCCACCGTTTCCAGGGCCCGCCAGGCGATCTCAACCTGAAGCACATCGCCGGGGGCCAGAGAAGATACGGGACAGGCACGCCGGTTCACGACCAGGACTTCCGCCTGTAGAAGGGCAATGCGGTCTCCTAAGGTTGCCGCCATCGGCAGCGACGCCACAGGGCAGCCCCGCGCGAGATGATACCGGCAGAGGCGCACCTGCGGGCCTGTCCAGTCGCAGCGCTCCAGATAGCCCACTTGCCCTAGCCACTTCTCCACGATGCTGTTGGGGTCGCCCTCTTGCACCCGCGTCAACAGCAACCAGGCCCGCCGGAAGCCGACAAGGTCTGTCAGATGGCGGGTTTGCCAATCCGTCTCCCGATCCGTCAGGTTCTCGCGCACCAGATCCAAGCGTTTGGGGCAACGCGCGTGACAATAGTTCAGCAACGACGTGGCAGGTTCCGTCAGGCGTTCCGTCCACAGATCGGTGATGACGAGGTCTCCGGGCCGCCGCTCCTGTTGTATCATCTGGGCCGCAGCCTGAAAGCCCATCTCCGGGTGATAGCGTTCGTCCCAGTAGGCGGCGCGCACGGTGAGGATAGCCACCGGTAGCCATGCCCCTAATATCATGAAAGAGAAAGCAAAAGCGATGCGTGGCGTCGGGAGCCGTTTCGCGCTGGCGACGAAAGCCAACCACACGAACCCCAGCAGAGTCAACAGAGCCAGGGGGAGGAGCATCGTCCAGATCACCTGTACAGAGCCGCTCTCCCGCCCCCTGATCCAGGCCATATCCAGCACCGCCAACCGCCAGAAGCGTGCCATGCCGACAGGCAGCGAGAGGGGCCAATTCCAGGTGAGGCTCTCTCCCGTGATCCCGGCAGGGAACAGCATCTGACGAATATAATTCCCAAAGGGAACCATCACTCCCACGGCCTGCACCAGCCCGCCTGTCACGGCCAGCAGACAGGCAACGCCGAAGCCGATGCGCCGACCGCGCGCGGCGAGCCATTGCAGACCGAACGGCATGGAGAGACAGAGAACAGGGATCAACGGGAGCAGCTGGCGCGGCCCGTATGCCCAATAGCCCCACCAGATGGGATGCGCGCTGGCCTGCATGACGAAGAAGAGGCTGCCTCCCCAAACCAGGAACGCCATGGCCGGATGACGGCGCAGAAGCGGCCCGGCTCCGATGACCGCGAGCCACAAAGCCGGGGCAAAGGTCAGTAATCCCCAGCCGGGGCTGACCCATAGGGCGACGAAGGCCGGCCAATCGGGCCACTTACGCAGGTATCCGGCCAACAAATCCGGGAAGAGGGAGGCCAGGCCGGCGGTTGCGAGGACGATCAGGGCAAGGGCGGCGATAGGGAGTAGAATAGCGGGGAGGGCGTCCCGCCAGGCCAAGCGGCGGAAAACCAACGCTATTATGAAAGCGACATAAAAGGGGAAGAAGGCCAGGAGCGTTAGTTTAACGGAGACGCCGAGCGCGAAGGCGACCGCGCCCACGAAAAAGGAAGCCAGGGTGGGCTTATACCAGAAACGGATGGCCGCCCACATCGTCACCAGGAGGAGTAGCGCGGCCAGCGGCTCGCGAAACAGGTAGTGGCTATAGGGCCAGGCCAGCGTCGCCAAGCCGAAAGTTAGCGCCACGGCCAGCCGTAGCCGCCGCGAGCAGGAGAATTCGCTCAAGGAGAGATAGAGGACCGCGGCGGTCAGAGCCGTCACCGGAATATTCAGGAGCAAGGCCGCCTGGTAACTCCCGATGCGGGAAGAGAAGAGGGACAGAGCGTAGAAGGGCACAACGGCGACGGAGAAGAGCCAGCCATGAGACTGCACGGCTCCGAGGTCGCCATCTATGACGGCCTGCGCCCCCGTCAGGAAGAACCACTCATCGGGGTTGTGAGGGACACCGCTATAGGTAAGGAGGTAGAAAAACGAGAAGAAGGCGAAAAGGCTCAGGGCGATGAGAGGCTCGCGGCGGTCGTTCATGGTTCTATCCGTACCTTCGTGTCCAGCAGGAGTCGGTCGCCCATCGGCTTGCCGTCGGCCCCTAGCAGCGGTAGGCGGCGGTTCGTCGCCGCGTCGTAGAAGCCTATCTCAATGGTGTAGAGGCCGGGCGGCACAGTGGGCGACACAGGGAGTTGATAGGGATCCGACAGCACCTCGCCGGGGAGCCAGCCGGTCGTCGGCGCGGCGCCCCGCAGCGGCACGCTGTCTTGTTGCCCGTGCACTCGCTCACTTTCATCCAGCAAATGGACAAAGACGGTATAAGAGATGTCCGCCGGAGCCTGCGCGCGCCAGGTCAAGGTCAGGGGGATGGTGGCGCCGGGCCGCGCGGTCGTCGTGGGAAGGTCGTAACCCAGCAATTCAATGAAGCCGCCGAAATCGGCGACAAGGGGATGCGGGATAGGCGGCACGTCAAAGGAATGAACGCGCCCCTCTATGCGCACCATACCCAATTCTACCTCGCCTACAGGCCGGCTGCCGGCCGTCTCCATGAGCGATACGACGATCCGGTATTCACCCGTCGGCACGTCGGCTGCTAAGCGCCAGTCGTGGTCATCGCGCACCACCTCGCCTGCGGCCCAGCGGTCTGTGGGGTAGGCACCGGCCGCGGGCTGGCTTATCTCCTCGTTCCAGGTCTTATCGCCGTGCAAGGCGAGGCGCACCGTGTAGGCAGGGAGCGGCGCGCGATCGGCCCGCCAGTAGAGGCGCAGAGGAAGCATCGCGCCCGGCGCAAAGGGGCCTGCGGGCAGGTCGTAGCCCAGGAGCGTCAGGCCGCCAAGGCGGGCCGAGAGGCGGTGCTGCATGGGGAGAGTCGCCGCATCGGGCGGCGTGAGCGGGCGCACAATCTCCACTTCTCCTAGAGGATATTCGTCCAATCCGTCCTGCCAACGCAATCGTTGCAGGGTCTGGGGGTCGTAGAGGACGACGGAGAGACGGTAGCGGCCAGGGGGCGAACCGGGGAGCGGCCACACCATGTAGACGTTGAGCGCCTCCTCGCCTGCGGACCAAAAGCGCGCCCGCAGGTGGCGATCGTTCAGCAGGTAGCGATCCTCCTGTCCTACTAGGTGTCCCTGCGCGTCCCTGAGGAGGACCGAAGCCTTGTAGTCAGCCGCCGCGCCCTCTACCCGCCAGCGCAGCACGGCCCAGGCCGCCTTGTCCGCAGGCACGACTTTGCTGCGCGCTTCGGCAAAGGTGCTGGTTTCCCGGGGGCCGCGCCCGCCGATCGCGCTCGCCACGAGGGTCACGCCGCCAGCCGTGACTCCCGCAGGCTCCAGAACGGGCGCGAGCTCAAAGCGCGGCTCACGCGGAAGTCCATACCAAGTAACCTGATAGCCGCGGAACGCCCGCTCTCCCTCGCGGTGACCGTATTTCTCCAAGAGCCAAGGAACCGATGCGCGCGGGTCGGTATCCGACTTGAACCAGCGCACCCAGAAAAGCCGTTTGTACCCCTGGGTCAGGCTCGTCAGCCGGTCCGCCACGGTGTTGATGTCCACGAAGAGGTATTCGGCGTGGGCCCCGCCCCGATAGTAGTAGCGCCAGGGGTACGGCACGTCAAAAAGCACCAGGTCCTCCGGCCCGGCAGCCTGGGCCAGCCAGGTCGTAAGGCCCCTAGTGTCCTCGCTGAAGGAGGCGGGGTTGAAGTAATCGGCATGCTGCGCGGGGATGACCGCAGCCAACAGAAAGAGGGTAACACCGATCCCCAACTCGCGCCGGAGGCGCGCCCAGCCGGCCACCGCCAGGCCGATGAGCAGGTAATAAGCGGGCGTCACGAAACTGATGTAGCGGGGCGCGAAGGCCGCCCGATCCGTCAGGACGACGTAGTAGAGCGCGAGGGGGACCAAAAGGCAAACGCTCAACGCTGTGAGCGCGTGCCCTTGCCGTCCTCGCCAGAGCCAGAGCGCCAGCCCGCCGACCATGATGAAAGCCAATCCCCACAGCCACGGCGCGGCCTGGTCGGCTGCGTAGTGTTCGCCCAGGCTGAACGCACGCCAGCAGAGAGAGAGGTATGCGGACGGCGAGGGGACGGCAAGGGTCGGGTTGCGATAGGGGGCGATCTGTTGCAGGGCGCGGGGAATTTGCAGCGCGAAAAGGAGGAGGATGGCGAGGCCACTCCCCAGCCACCTGAAGACCCGTTGCCGCCGCTCCGCGGTCGGCGCGGCCAACGCCCAGGCGGCGAGGAGAAATTGCCACGCGGCGATGACGAAGACGGCAGAATAATGGGTCAGAAGCGCGAGCGCGGAGAAGACGGCATACACGGCGAAGGGGCGCAGGGAACGGCTGAAAGGATGATCATCGCCTGGCCTCGTCGCCAGCGCGCGCGCGAGCCCATACCCTGCCGCGGCCAGCCACAGGTAAGACCAGGTGTACATGCGGGTCTCCTGCGCCTCGGCCACGAGGAAAGGAGCCAGCGCCGCCGCGCCTGCCGCGACCAGCGCGGGCCAGGCGGAACCCCTGGCCCCCGTCTGGCCTTGGGGGCTTCCTGCCAGCCTTCCGAGGGTTCGCCCTAACTGGTAGCACAGCGGCACCAGGAGAACCCCCGGCAGCACCGAAAGAAAGCGCACGGCGAACTCGCGGTCCCCTGCCAGTTTCATCCAGCCGTGCAGCAGGTAGAAATAGAGGGGGGGATGGATGTCCAGTTCGCCGGCGCGGGCGATGGCGGAGAGGGGGCGGCTCGCGACGTCTATGTTGCGCGCCTCATCCCACCAGATGTCCTGCGCATCTAATCGGAAGACGCGCAGCGCCAGCGCTGTCCATAAGAGCAGGACCAGCAACGATCGCGTCTTCACCGATCCGTCACCAGCCTTGCGATCCCGCCCGACCACAGAGGCACAAAGAGCACGGAGAAATCTAAAGGCGGGGTGTCCTCCGCGTCTCCTTGCTGCTTGTGATCTCGCGGTAAAGTTCCAGGTGCTGCGCTGCGATGCGCTCCCAGCCGAATTCGGCGGCGACGCGCCGCGCGCCTTCGCTGAGCCGCCGACGCAGGATCTCGTCCGCCGCGAGGCGGGCGATCGCCGTCGCCAGGGCGGAGGGGTCGTCCGGCGGGACGAGCAACGCCGTCTCGCCGTCGGCCAGTTCCGGAAGCGCAACCGCCGGACGCGTGGTTACCACGGGAAGGCCGTGGGCCAACACCGCCAGGAGGCTCCCGCGGCGGAAGGATGCGCCGTCACGGTAGGGCAAGACGGCCATGTCCGCAGCCAAGAGGTTAGCCGAGACCTCCGCTGCCGCCGTGTAGCCCGTCCAACGGATGCGGGCCTCCAAGCCCAACTCGCCGATCAGGGTCTGGACGCGGCCCAGGTAAGCGCGGTTCGTAGGATCGCTGGCGCCCACCTGCCCCCCCACCATCCAAAGGCGATAACGATGGTCGCTTGCCAGGAGCGAGAGCGCGCGGATCAGCGTCTCTCCCCCCTTGCTGGCGTTGAGAAAGCCGAAGTAGCAAAGCACGATGTCGTCAGGAGCCACGCCCTGCTGCGATCGCCAGGCCGCGCGGTCATAGCCGGGCGGCGGCGCGGGCGCGATGTTGGAGCCGATGGGGATCAGATGCAAAGCACCCGCAAGCCCCTCTCTCTGCATCGCCACTTCGTCTTCCCGGTTCGTAACCACCACCGCGTCGCACGACCGCGCCAGTTCGCGATTCACCCAGCGGCGCACAGGCCCGGCTTTGGGAAACAGGTACGGCTCCTTGAGATCGTGAAACGTTACCAGACGCGCCAGGTCGGCGACCCGCCGCAGCCGGCGAGGCAAGAGGTTGATGGCCGGATGCATCCCGTAGGCTGCCGTCTGGTATTGGATGTGTAGGACATCGACCTGGATTTGCCTGGCCAACGTCTCGGCCTGGCGCCCGATGCCCCAGCCCCAGCGCGCGACGACGGGATGCACGGTGAGCGGTTCCGGCCCCTGCGCCGCTTGGGCCGAGGTGAGCACGTGCACCTCCATGCCCTGGCGCGCGAGGGCCGCGCCCAACTCGCGCGTGTAATCTCCCACACCGCCCTGCATCGGTGGATATTCGCCGCTCAGAAGCAGGATGCGCATGGTCCGTCTGCAGCCTTAACGTGGAGAGCGCAGCCGCGAGCACAGCACCTGGCCGTAGGCGCGCAACCGCTCGGCCCGCAGCGGCCTCTTGTGGCCCAAAAGCCACTTCAGGCCCTCCTCGCCCCACTCCCAGGCGTAGGTAGCGAGAAGGAAAAGCCGCAACGTTTCCGCCGCCAACGGCCCGTAATACTTGCGGAAATAGCGCACCTTGCTGGCCTGGAAGTGGATGTGTCGCGCCGGAATGACTTGCTCGCTGGATTTCCCTTCGTAGTGCATCACCTGGGCCGCGGGAAGGTAGACGATCCGCCACCCTGCCGCCTTCACCCGCCGACACCAATCCAGCTCTTCCGAGTACATGAAAAACCCCTCGTCAAAACCGCCCACTTGGGCCAGCACCTCCCGCCGCGCCATCAGGCACGCGCCGACGAGCCAATCCACCTCCTGTTCGGCATCGTCCAGCCCATCGGCCATGTAGTAGCGGCGCAAGACGCCGCAGCGCGGCCACCGGCGCTGCAGGGGCGTGCTCTCCACGAAGGCGGTCGCCAGCGTGGGAAAGCGACGGCGCGAGGGTTGCACCGTGCCGTCGGGGTAGCGCAATTGGGGGCCGACGATGCCGACGGCGGGGTGCGCATCCAGGTAGCGCACCATCGTACCCAGCGCGTCGCTGATGACCTCGGCATCGGGATTGAGGAAAAGGATATAGCGGGGCTGTTCGTCCTCCGGGTAGGCAGATAGAGTGCACAGCCCCAGGTTGTTCCCCGCGGTGAAGCCGAGGTTGCGCTCGCTGGCGATCAGCCGCACGGCGGGAAACTCGGCCGCCACCATCGCGACGCTCCCGTCAGATGAGGCGTTATCCACCACCACGATCGTCACCGTCAAACGGCTCGCGCGCGCGCTCGCTTCCACCGAGGCGAGACACCGGCGCAGTAGCTCACGCACGTTCCAGTT
Source organism: Anaerolineae bacterium (assembly GCA_034434975.1). GTDB lineage: Bacteria > Chloroflexota > Anaerolineae > JADYZS01 > JADYZS01 > JADYZS01. The sequence goes on from DAOTYP010000060.1 coordinate 7,774, forward strand.
GACGATGATGACGGCGAGATCCATATGGGCCGTAAAAGAGGGGTGAACGCCGCGTAGGCGCTCAGGCGAGCCCCAGTATCCCAGGGCGGCAGGCTCACTTCTCGCGCGCCACCGCGAAGTCGGCCAGGGCAGCCATGGCCTGACGGTAAGGGTTGTCGGGCAGGGGCATCAGGGACGCCTTCGCCTGATCGGCAAAACGCTGGGCCTCCTCGTGGGCGCGCTCAATCGCCGGGGAGTTGCGGATCAGCGCGATCACGCGCTCCACGCCGCCGTCGCCGCTGCGCAACTCCGCTTCCAAAGAGGTCGCCGCTTCCGGATGGGCCTGGAGGTAGTAGAAGACGGGGAGCGTCAGCGTCCCTTGGCGCAGGTCGTTACCCACAGGCTTGCCCAGCGCGGCGTCGTCGCCGGTGAAATCCAAGATGTCGTCCATGATCTGGAAGGCCATGCCCAGATGATAACCGTAATCCTTCAAGGCCTGGACGTGCGGCTCCGGCGCGCCGCTCAGGACCGCGCCCGATTCGCAGGCCGCGGAGAAGAGTGAGGCGGTCTTGGCAAATATGCGACGGTAGTACTCCTCGCGCGGCTGCTGCCAGTTGCGCAGCGAGAAGAGCTGCCTGAGCTCACCGTCAACGATGATCATGAGCGTTCTGGCGAAGATGTGCATCAGGCGCACGTTCGCGGCCTCGGCGGCGAAACTGGCTGCCCGCGCGAACAGGTAATCGCCCGCCAGGATCGTCGTGCCGTGGCTCCACGAGGCGTTCAGGGTCGGTGTGCCGCGGCGCAGGAGGGCGTTGTCTATCACGTCGTCGTGTACCAATGTCGCCGTATGCAGGGTCTCCACGGCCGCGGCCAATGAGATGAGGGACTCCAGAGGGCAAGGGTAGAAGCGGGCCGAGAGGATGGTGACCGCAGGGCGCAGTCGTTTGCCGCCGCTCTCCAGGATCTTCAGAAAGGCCTCGG
>DAOTYP010000061.1:0-2199 GCA_034434975.1 Anaerolineae bacterium
CGCGCTGCGGGCCGCGGGGATGGAGATCGCCGAGATGACGCGCTCGCGCCGAAGAGGACTTTGCTGCGGCGGCGGTGGCGCGCGGGTATGGATGGAAGATCAAAGCCCCAAGCGGGTGAATTGGATGCGGGCCGACGAGATCGCCGCGATGGGGGTGAGCACGGTGGGGGTCAGTTGCCCTTTCTGCATCGTCATGCTGGAGGACGGCACGCGCGCACGGGGCTACGGCGATCGTGTGGCCGTCAAGGACATCGCCGAGATCGTGGCCGAAAGGCTCCCTGCCCCGGAAACGACCCGCCCTTAAAAGGGTTATGAAGTCCTGAGAGCCTTCCACGGGATTCACCAGGTGGCCAGCACGCCAACCTTCAACGCCTTGCTAAGGAGCCGCCATGTCCTACGAAATCGGTATGCAGGCCATGAGACGACAGGGGCCTGCGCGGGTAGCCCACACCGAGTACTGTAGCAACTATGCCCTGGTCAGGGCCGTGACAGGCCTGAACCCAGGCGAAGGCGATGGCCACGAGGCTTGGCGGACATTCTACGAGGCATGGCAGGTTGACTTCCTATGGGTGACGGACGACGGCCCCGTCCCCTGGGAAAAGCGCGGCCGAGTTACCGATATGGGCCATGCCGAGTTCTTGGAAGGCGGCGTAGACCGGCGCGACACGATCCATTGCCCCTTCCGAGAGGTGGAAGAGGTATGGGCCTTTGACGCCGTTGAGGAGTACGGCCTCCCCGATGTGGAGGAACTGGTCAAGTACTACGAAGGTTTCTATCAGAAGGGGCGCCAGACCTATCCCGATCAGGTCTACACCGGCGGCTACTACAAGACCCTCGTCTCCGGCGCGATCCAAACCTTCGGCTGGGACATGCTTCTGCTGGCTGCCGCCGATAGACGACGCTTTGACCGCGTGTTGGAAGGGTTTTTCAGATTGTCGCTTCACCATTTCCAGGCTTGGGCGAAGACCTCCATAGAGGTCTTCATTTGCCATGACGACATGGTCTGGGCGCAAGGACCTTTCATGCATCCTGACCTCTATCGCGCGGCGATCTTCCCCAGGTACAAAAAACTGTGGGAAGTCCTGCACCAGGCCAACAAGATCGTCCTGTACTGCTCGGACGGCAACTGGACCCCGTTCGTGGACGACGTCGCAGCGGCTGGAGCCGACGGCTTCATCTTTGAGCCGATCGCCGACCTGGATTGCATTGTACGGAGGTACGGTAAGACGCACGTGATCGTGGGTAGCAAGGTGGACGCGCGCACGTTGACCTTTGGCTCACGGGAGAAAATCCGCCGCGAGGTGGACGAGACCCTCCAAGTCGCCAAGGGCTGTCCGGGGTTTGTCTTCGCCGTCGGCAATCACATCCCCAGCAACGTGCCGGTGGATAACGCCCTCTTCTATTTTGACTACCTGAGCAACCATTGGTGGCGATGAGGCACTTTCTTGCAGGAAGATGTATAATGTGAATCAGGAACCACAACACACCGGAGGAACAACCTTCTATGAGTGAGATCACGTCGCAAGAGAGAGTCCGCCTGGCCCTGAACCACAAAGAGGCAGACCGCATCCCCATCCACGACAGCCCTTGGGGCGCAACGGTGGATCGCTGGCGTAACGAAGGCTTACCCCACCATGTCTCGGTGGATGAGTTCTTCGGCTATGAGATCGTGCAGATCGGCCCTGACTTAAGCCCGATGTTCCCCGTACGGGTGCTGGAGCGCACCGAGGAGTATATCACCGAGACCACGCCCTATGGCGGCATCCGCCGCAACCATCGCGACTACTCCACCACGCCGGAGATCATAGACTACGGCCTGAAGACGCGTGAGGATTGGGAAAGGGTCAAAAAACGCCTGCAACCCTCCTTCACCCGCGTGGACTGGGTGACCGCGCGCGCGACCTACGAGAAAGCCCGCTACGACAACAAATTCGTTACGTTCAGCGCGCTTACCGGCTATGACCTCTGTCAGACCTACATGCGCTCCGACGAATTGCTCGTGCACCTCCTCACCGACCCCGACTGGATTCGTGACATCGTAGAAACCCACGCCGACCTGGTGATCGCGATGGCGAAGATGATGATAGACGAGGGATTCCACTTCGACGGCGCTTTTCTATATAACGACATGGGCTACCGCAAATCGTCCTTCTTCTCGCCGCGCACCTACCGCCAGATCTTCAAGCCCGCGGACAAGCG
>DAOTYP010000062.1:0-19338 GCA_034434975.1 Anaerolineae bacterium
CCAGCCGTTGGACGGCGATCTGGTGCACTGGGCCTCGGATCACCGACCGGTGCTCGCGTCCTGGGAGTGGATGCCGTAGGCCGGGCCCTCAAGGATCCTATCCCCTCCACAACCTCGCTTGCGTTGGGGTGACGCCCTTTCACCCGCGCGTAGGGGCGTTCCTCATCCCCCTGTCCTCTACAGGTCCCGCTCGGGCGCTTGCTTTTATGCAAACCTATGGTAGAATGCGGAAGGAACCTTCACGGTCGGCCTCCCAGGCTCGCGGCCGACCGAGACTGCGGTCAGGAAGGGAGCGAGAAAGGAGAAAGGAGATGGAAGGAAGGGTTGAGGCGTTCCTCGGTTTCCTGCAACGCGAAAAACGCTACTCCGCCAACACCATCGCTGCCTACCGCAACGACCTGACCCAGTTCGCGGACTATCTGAAGCGGGAGATGCCGGGCTCCAGCAAGCAAGCCGAGGCTCCTTGGTCGGCCGTGAGCAAGGACCTGGTTGTCAACTACGTCCTCTACCTCAAAGAGCGAGAATACACGCCCGCCACCGTCGCCCGCAAGGTGGCCGCGTTGCGGTCGTTCTTCCATTATCTTCTCAAGCAAGGCACCGTGCGTGAGGACCCGACCGCCACGTTGGACTCGCCCGCCGTCAAGAAGAGCCCGCCTCGTTCCCTCTCTCATGAAGAGGTTGAGCGCCTCCTGGCCGAGCCCGGCAAACGCGCGACGCCGAAAGCCTTGCGCGACAAGGCGCTGTTAGAGCTCATGTACGCGACCGGCATGCGGGTCAGCGAGGTGATCGCGCTCAACCTGGATGATGTAAGCATGAGCCCTCCTCTCGTGCGTTGCCTTGCTCAGGGCCGGGGCCGCAGAGAGCGCATCATGCCCTTGGGAGCGCGGGCGGCCCAGGCTTTGCAGACCTACCTACAACGGGGGCGCATCCAGTTCATGCCCTCCTCTGAGGAGAAGGCGCTGTTCCTCAACCATCGCGGTCAGCGCTTGACGCGCCAAGGGTTGTGGCTCATCATCAAGCGCTACGTTCGGGCCGTAGGGATTCGCGCGGAGGTAACGCCCCATACCCTGCGCCACTCCTTCGCCACGCACCTGTTGCGCGAGGGAGCCGGGCTGCAGGAGGTGCAGCGTCTCTTAGGCCACGCCAACCTTTCTACCACGCAGGTCTATGCTCAGACAGCAGGGGAGATGAGCGATTAGCGCGACCTCTTTACCGGGCGGAACTTCCCGCCCTCCTTGGCCGTCTCTCAGGCATCGGGCCTGCGACCCTCACCTCGGCCGCTCTACGGAGGTTTGCCCGCCCATGTTTGTCCGTCGCCATTTTGAGGAATCGGCCGACGTGATCCGTCAACGCACCCTGCATCGCCCGCGCATCGGCCTGATCCTAGGCTCGGGCTTGGGCTCGTTGGCCGACGAGGTGGCGGAGGCCAGCACCATCCCCTTTGCGGAGGTGCCCCACTTCCCCCAGGCCACCGTGGAAGGGCATTCCGGACGCCTGGTCATCGGGCGGTTGGCGGGGAAGACAGTGTTGGTGATGCAAGGCCGCATCCACTACTACGAAGGCTACACGATGGAGGAAGTCGTCCTGCCGGTGCGGGTGATGCAGGCCCTCGGCGTCAAAACCCTTATCGTCACCAACGCGGCGGGTGGATTGAACCCGGCCTTCCGGGCAGGCGACCTGATGCTCATCACCGACCACATCGGCCTCGCCGCGCTGGCCGGCCATAACCCGCTCCTTGGCCCCAACGATCCTGCGCTGGGGCCCCGTTTCGTGAACATGACCGCGGCCTACGATCCGGCATTGCGGGCCCTGGCGTTGCGGGTGGCCCGGGGCATGGGCCTGACCCTGCACCAGGGCGTCTACGTCGGCCTGGCCGGGCCGGCCTTTGAGACGCCGGCGGAGGTTCGCTTCCTGCGCGCGATCGGCGGCGACGCGGTAGGGATGTCCACCGTGCCGGAGGTCATCGCCGCCCGCCATGGGGGGATGCGGGTGCTGGGCCTGTCAGGCATCACCAACGTGGCCCAGGCCGACTCCTCTGCCGTGCTGGGGCCTGATCATGAGGAGGTGTTGCAGGTTGGCAGGTCGTTAGGGCCTCGCCTGGCGGCCCTGGTGAAGGGAATTCTGGCCGAAATGGATAGCGAATAACATGGGCGTTCTGATCCAATTGATCGCGGACTACGCGCCCTACGTGTACGCCGCGTGCGCCGTCGTCGCTCTCTGGTATTTGCGCGTCGCCATTTTGGCCCGCCGTGAGCGGCGTCGGGCCATCTTCTCGCTAGAACGGGAGGCGGCTCTGAACCGCATCTACAACGGTTTCAGCGTCGCCTTCACCTTGCTTTTCATCATGGGCCTCGTCTATTTCATCAGCACCTACCTGGCCCGCGTGGTGCCGCCGCCGGAACTGGGGGCGAGCACGCCGACGGCCACCGTTCCCGCCTTTCAGCCCACCCCCACCCCGCCGCCCACGGTAGAGCCGACCCCGCCGACGCCTACCCCTACCTACACGCCGCGCCCGCGGCCTACCCCTCGCCCTACCCCGCCTCCGCCGACGCCCACCGCGCCACAGGTCGTCCCGCCTGCCTGCCCGAACGCCGGCGTGCGCATCACCTCGCCCGGCCTGGGCTTCAGCCGCCGCGGCGCGATCCAGGTCTTCGGCACCGCCAACATTGAGAACTTCCAATTCTACAAATTGGAGTTCAAAGGGGTGGACGAAGCGGGCGATTTCCACTACATCACCGGCGGCAACGCGCCGGTGGTGGAGGGCCTCCTGGGCGTTTGGGACACCTCCGGCCTTCCCGCCGGCGCCTATCAGTTGCGCCTGGTGGTGGTGGACAAGACGGGCAACTTCCCCGCCCCCTGCGTCACTCGCATCGTCGTACCGTAAGGGGAACCTTTCGCGCTGTGAAGGCGTCTCAAGGGTGCGGCCGCGGAGGCCGTTCTCACCATCACAGCGGAGGAGGTTCCTCTTTCATGTCTCGGAAATCCCTGTTTTTCATCGCGCTGGCGACCCTGTTGGTGCTCAGCGGCTTCGTGGTGGCTTTGGAGGGTTGGGCTACCATCTCGCCGGGTAAGGCCGCGGCGCAGGACGTGGCCACCAAGGCGATAGAGCCTTGGCGTTCCCTCACCGTCATCGGCGAGGGGAAGGCGAGCGCAAAGCCGGACCAAGCCCAGATCAACCTCGGCGTTGAAACCTTGGCGTCCACGGTGCAGGAAGCGATCAAGGAGAACGATGAAAAGATGGCCGCCGTCCTGGCGGCGCTGAGGAAACTGGGCATCGCCGATAAGGACATCCAAACCGCGCACTTCAGCGTCTTTTTGGAGAAGGTGCCTGGGAGCGAGCCGCTCGGCGGCGCCGACGAGGTGATTCGCTATCGCGTCTCTAATCAGGTGCGCGTGACGGTTCGCGAGGCAAGGCTTGTGGGCAACGTGATTGACGAGGCGGTGGCAGCGGGCGCCAACAACATCTGGGGAGTCAGTTTCGCCGTCGCCGATCCGAAGCCGCTGCAGGCCGAGGCGCGCGCGGCCGCCATCGCCGATGCCAAGGCCAAGGCGTTGGAGTTGGCGAGGCTGAGCGGCGTGACGCTGGGCCGGGTGATCAGCGTGAGCGAGGTCATCGGCGCCTCCCCTGCCCTGCCGGTTGCGTTGCGGGCCGCCGAGGGGCTCGGCGGCGGCGCCTCTATTGAGCCGGGCGAGTTGGAGTTCACCTGGCGATTGCAGGTCGTCTATGCCATAGAGGAGTGAGCCTCTCCTCGCCACCCCTTCGCGACGGGGACGGCCTTGATGGCCGTCCCCGATGCGCGTGGCCTTTCTGCGACCTTCAACGCCTGGGGCCCGCGCGGGGCTTGGCACCTTCACCGCGGAACTGGGGGTCTTGGCTCAGCAACAAGCGCAGCCCCTCTTCTAACCCTACCTCAGGGTGGAAGCCGAGGAGCCGCTCCGCCTTGCGTAGGTCTGCCACCAGGCGGCTGACGCCGCCTCCCTGGGCTTCGTTGTAGATGACCTCAGGCGTGCGCCCCACGACGCGCCCGATGAGGCGCACCAATTCATTGATGCTCGTCTCCCTCCCGGAGCCCACGTTGATGATCTGCCGGTTCACGTTAGGCGCCATCATGGCCGCGATCAGGGCGCGCACCACGTCGTCAATGTAAACGAAGTCGCGGGTCTGCTTGCCGTCGCCGAAGATGACGACGGTTCCCCCGCCTACCGCCTGCTTGAGGAACTGAGGGATGACAGGCGCGTGGGCAGGAGGGATCAACTGGCCAGGGCCGTACGCGTTGAAGATGCGCAGCGCCACCGTCTCTATGCCGTACAGCCTCCCCAAGGTGAAGACGTAATGCTCCGCGGCGATCTTGCTGACCGCATAGGGAGCGAGGGGGTTGGGGCGCGCCTCCTCGTTGACCGGCTGGTGCGGTTGGTCGCCGTACACCGTCCCGGATGAGGCCAGCACCACCCGCCGCACGCCCACGTCGCGCATGGCGGCCATGACGCTGACCGTGCCTCCCACGTTCACGTCGTTGTATTCGCGCGGGTAGAGGACCGATTCCGGCACCGAAACCCGCGCCGCCAGGTGAAAGACCCCCTGCACATCTTGGAGGAGCGTCCACAGTTTGGGGACATCCCGTACATCGCCGCGCGTGAAAGAGACGGCGGGCAGCAGCCGGTCGGGGTCACCGGCGCTGAGGTCGTCCAGCACGCGCACGTGATGCCCTTCGCGCACCAGCGCGTTCGCCAGCGCCGCGCCGATGAACCCGGCGCCACCGGTGATCAGGAAGCGCATCTTCCCAGGCTCGCTTTCCCTCGGAGTTGGTGATCTCTTGCCATGTCCTGGGCGACCCTTGCCGTCGTGTGGCTTTCACCCATTATAACACAGAATCGGCGTGGGCGCAGTTTCTCGCTTCCGTGCCGATAGGGTACAATAGGCACATGGGCAAAGGGTGGCAGCGGGCAGCCCAGATGATCGTCTTCGCGTTGGCTTTGGGGTTCCTGGGCGCCCTGGTATGGAGCCAATGGCAAGAACTGCGACAGCATCCCTGGCGGTTGGCGCCTGCCTGGCTCCTCCTATCCTATGTCCTTTGGGGGATAAGCATGGCGCTGGAGATCGTCATGTGGCGCGCGATCTTGCTCAGGATCGCCCACGAGGCGCCGTCTGCCGACTTGGCCCTGCCCCCTCTCTCCCGCTGGCGCGCCGCGCGGATCTGGTTCCTCTCCAACATCGTTCGCTACATCCCCGGCAACGTTTGGCAGCCTTTGGGCATGGTGCAACTGTGCGCCGAGGAAGGGATTCCGGCGACGGTTACCCTGACCAGCGTGGTCGTCCATCAGGCCCTCTCGGGCCTTGCCGTGACGATCATCGGCATCGGCTACTTCGCCTGGATGGGGCAAGGGGAGACGTTGCGTACTTTTGCCCCTCTCCTCTTCGCCCTGCCCGTCCTCGCGCTGGCCTTGCGCGCCCGCTGGCTGGAGATGGCCCTCAACGGGGTGTTGCGACGGCTGGGCCGCGCGCCCCTGCGCATCCGTTTGCCGAGCCGGGCGCTGGCAGCCCTAACCTTCGGTTACATCGCCAGTTGGTCGCTGGTCGGCCTCGGCTTCGCCGCCCTGGTGCGCGCGCTCACTCCCATCGGTTGGTCAACGTTGCCGCACTTGGTCGCCTCTTTTGCGGTGGCCTGGTTGGTAGGTTACCTCAGCCTCCTCACGCCGAGCGGCCTTGGCGTACGCGAGGGGGCGCTCGTCTGGCTCTTGCAGGGCGTCCTCACGTTGCCGGTAGCGACGCTGGCCTCCCTGGCGGCGCGGCTGTGGTTCATCAGCGCCGAGGTCATGGCGACCATCCCCGCCTTCATCGGGTGGCAGCGGGGGTGGCGGCGGGAGGCGTCGGATGGCTAGGCGTTGGCCCGAGGTCATCTTGGCCTTGCTGATCGCTGCCTACGTCGCCTTCTTCTCGGCGGTCTCCATCCAGATGCTGCGTGCGCAGATACCGGAGAAGGCCGACCTGGGGCAGATTGACCTGGCCATCTGGAACACGAGCCGCGGTCGTTTCGTGCAAGAGGTGAAGGGAGAAGAGATCAGCACGCGGCTGACCGATCACGTGGAGCCGATCTTCTGGCCGGTCTCGCTCCTCTTCTGGCTTTGGGACGACGTGCGCGCCCTTCTTGTATTGCAGGCCGCGGTTACTGCGCTAGGCGCGATCCCCATTTACCTTCTGGCGCGAGAGGTGATGGGCCGGGCCATGAGAGATGGCCAAGGACGGGGAGGAAACGCGGCTGCGGCGTGGTGGACGCTGGCCTTTCCGTTGACCTACCTGGCGTTCCCCGCGCTGCAAGCGGCCCACCTGGCCGACTTCCATGCCATTCCCCTAGCGACGGCCCCCATCGCCTTCGCCTTCTGGTTCGCCGAACGGCGAGACTGGGGTAAGTTCCTCCCCGCCGTCGGGGTGCTGCTGACGGTGAAGGAGGAGGCGGCGCTCCTCGCCTGCCTGTTGGGGGTGTGGGCCGCGTGGCGCCGTCGCGCTTGGCGGGTGGGGCTCCTCGTCGTCGGCGTCAGCCTGATCTGGTTTTACCTGGCCACCTTCGTCATCATCCCCCACTATGCGCAACCCGTTTACGGCGCGGGGGAGTCGGTCTACTTCCAGCGCTATCAGGAGTTGGGAGGCGGGCCGGGAGAGATCTTGCGCACGCTCCTCACGCGGCCCGCGGCGGCGTGGGCCATCCTTACAGAGCCGGCGCGCCTGGCCTACGTGGGAGGGCTCCTGGCGTCGGCGGGGTTCCTTTCGCTCCTCGCGCCGGAGGTCCTCGCCCTCTGCCTGCCCCTCCTGGCGGCCAACGCGCTGAGCAACTATTGGCTCCAATATTCCGGGGAACTTCACTACTCCGCGCCGTTGGCGCCCTACTTCGTGATCGCCGCCCTCTTCGGCACGGCGCGCCTACTCCGCTGGGCCAGGGGCAAGGCGGCGCCTGTGGCCCTCGGCTGGCTTCTCCTATGGGTCGTGGGTTACCAGGTGGCGGAGGGCTTCACGCCCATCGGTCGCGAGTTCACCTGGCCCCAAGTAACGCCTCACCATCGTCTCCTGGCCCGCTTCAAGGCGCAGATACCGCCGCGCGCGCCCGGCAGCGTCACCACCGGCCTCTACCCCCACCTGAGTCATCGCGAGAGGTTGTACATGTTCCCGGCGGTGGGCGACGCGGAATGGGTTCTGCTGGACGTGACCGGGCCGACGGCGATGCATCCTGTGGACCTCAAGCGCCGCTACGAGGAGTTAGTGAACGTGATGGGGTTTCGCGTGCAGGATGCGGCGGACGGCTACATTTTGCTGAGGAAGGGAGAGGGGAGCACGGCTTTGCCTGACGCCTTCTACGACTTCGCGCGCGTCCCTCAGGCGCGGCCCCAGCATCCGGCCGACATCCTTTTCGGGGATAGCCTGCGCTTCCTGGGGTATGACCTGGTGGATGACGGCAAATGGGGTGTAACCTCGGTCAAGACCTACTGGCGGGCGGAAGGCCCCTTGCCCGCGAGCCTGCGTCCCTGGTCCTTCTTCGTGGGGCCCAACGGCAAGGTGGTGGACGACATGACGGAGCGGCCGGCGCCCGCCCTCCTTTGGTATCCGCCGGACCGGTGGCGAGTGGGGGAGGTCGTCGTCGTGCAGACGCTCCCCTGGTATCTCCCACCGCGCTGGGCGGTGGCGGTCGGCGCGCTCAACGGCCCCACCTGGGATGACCCATCGGCCCGCTGGCCCGCGCGCTGCCAGCGCTGCGATGGCATCGTGCTGTTGGCCAATGACACCTGGGCGCGATTGGGCATCTATCGGCGGGTTGGACGCGCGCTGGCGACCGCGCCACCCGACGCACAGGATGCGCCTTCCCACCCCTTGCAGGCGGAGTTTGCCGAAGGGATCACCCTCCTCGGCTACGACTTGGCTCCTTCGTCCGCGCGCGCGGGCCAAGAGTTGGAGGTCGTCTTGCATTGGCAGGCGCGGACGCCGCCCAGCCGGGACTACAACGTCTTCCTCCACCTGCGGGACGCGGCGGACCGGAGCGTGGCCCAGGCTGACGGCCTTCCCTCCTGGTACGGCCCGCAGCCCACCTCCTCGTGGCCGCCGGGCAAGGTCGTGCTGGACGCCCATCTGCTGTCGCTCCCTGCCGACCTCGCCCCTGGACGTTACCGCCTGGTAGCCGGCCTGTACGACTGGCGTACCCTGGAGCGGTTGCCGCTGGCCTCCGGCGGCGACGAGGTGGAACTGGCAACCTTGACGATGTTGCAGTATAATGTAAAACTGTACAACAAGCCCCGGTAAGCCGATTCATAATACACGGAACCTAGGGCTGGGGGACGTTCACCTTCTATCAGACCAGCGCACCGTCCGACTCGTTTGCCGGAGCCTCCGATCATGCCGGTCTCTTGCTCTGTCTGCAAAGCGGTGAATCCGGACCACGCGCGTTTTTGCGGTCAGTGCGGCGCGGCGCTGGGCCCCGATGTCACGTGGCTGCACATCCGGTGCCCTGCTTGTGGCTTCGTGAACCCGGCGCGATTTCGCTTCTGCGGCCAATGTGGCGCAGCCTTGGGCACCGAGCATCCCTCCGCCAACGGCCTCAGCATCCCTGCTGTGGCGCCCCCCATGCCCTCGTCGTTGGCAACGAAGGTCGCCCACGTCGGGCCGCGCATAGAAGGCGAACGACGAGAGGTGGTCATCCTTTTCGCCGACGTCAGCGATTTCACGTCCCTGGCCAGCCGTCTTGACCCCGAAGAGGTCTACCATCTCGTCAATCGCTGTCTGGAGCTCCTGGTCGGGGAGGTCTACCGCTACGAAGGGATCGTGGACAAGTTCACCGGCGATGGGCTGATGGCCCTTTTCGGCGTGCCCTTGGCCCATGAGAACGATGCCGAACGCGCCGTCCTGGCCGCGCTAGGGATGCAAGAGGCCCTGCGCGCGCTGAACGCCGAGCTGCGTAGCCAGCGACGACCTGCCATCGGCCTGCGCATCGGCCTTCACGCCGGCCCGGTGGTCGCGGGCAAGGTGGGCTCCAACCTGCGCATGGAATACACCGTCATCGGCGACACGGTGAACTTGGCGGCGCGCCTGCAAAAGGCGGCCGCCCCCGGCACCGTCCTGGTCAGCCAGGCCGTCTATCAGCCTACGGCCTTTCTGTTTCACTATCGGGCGCTTCCGCCTTTCTCCCTCAAAGGCTTCCCGGACGAGATCGTCGCCTACGAGGCGCTGGGCGTGCGCAATCGGCGCGGCCGCGGGCGCGGCGTGCCGGGGCTACAGGCCCCCCTGATCGGCCGTGATGAGGAGATGGCCCAATTGGAGGCCGCGGCCGAGCGGCTGGCCCGGGATGGGCAAGGGCAGGTCATCATGATCAGCGGCGAGGCGGGCCTCGGCAAATCGCGCCTCCTGGCCGAGTTTTGTGAACACGTCGGTCGCCACAGGATCCGCATCTTACGGGGCAATTGCCTGGCCCACACGAGCAACATCAACTATTTCCCCTTCGTGGAGATCCTGAGGGAATACCTAGGGGACGCGGCAGAGGAACCAGGGGATCTAACGTGGCCGCAGCTCTGCCATCGGCTGGAATCGCTGGCGCCCCAACTGCCGGACGAAGAGAGGGCACCCCTGGCCAGCCTGGTAGGCGTGCCCCTCCCCGACGCGGAACGAGAGCGTTTGCGCCTGCTGAACCCGGCGCAGCTCCAGTCCCGCACCTTCCTGGCCGTGCGTGACCTGCTGGTGGCCGAGGCTAGGCGCCAGCCCCTCATCGTCGCGCTGGATGATCTGCACTGGGCCGACGAGCTCACCTTAGACCTCCTCACCTTCCTGGTAGATGCCGTGCAGGAAGCTCCCCTCATGCTCGTCGCCACGACTCGCCCGATGCACGGCGAACCGACGGCGAAGTTGGGCCCCGCCGCCCGCGCAAAGGTGCCGGATCGGTACCTGCACCTGAGGCTGGAGGAACTTTCCGCCGCCGACACCGAGGCTCTCTTGAAAGCCTTGGTGATCGCCCCTGATCTGCCCGATGAATTCCGCCAGGCGATGCTCGCCCGGGCCGAGGGGAACCCCTTCTACCTGGAAGAGATGCTGCGCATGTTGATTGACCAGGGGGTGCTCTACCGCGACAACGGCGTCGGTTGGCAACTCAAGCCGGAGGCAGACTTGGCGGCGCTGGCCGTGCCCCCTACATTGCAGGGCCTTGTCATGGCCCGCTTTGACCGTTTGACGGAGGACCTGCGCCTCATCTTGCAAACGGCCTCGGTGATCGGCTACCGTGTGCCGGAGAGGCTCCTCGCGGCGGTGCTGGACGCGGACAGTGCCCCTGAGGTCTGGCAGCCTCACCTGCGAGAATTGGTCGCGCTGGATTTCCTGCGCGTACAGCGGGAATCGCCGGAGCGGGAATATGCCTTCCGCCACACCATCACCCAGGAGGCGGTCTATCGCAGCCTCCTGAATCGCCGTCGCGAGGCCCTGCATCAGCGGGTGGCCGAGGCCATAGAACGGCTCTATGCGGATCAGTTAGAGGAGCGGCTGGACGAACTGGCGCATCATTATTATCTGAGCCCTGCTCGCGAGAAGGCTTTGCATTACACTCTCCTGGCGGCGCAACGGGCTGCCAAGAACTTCGCCAACGCGCGGGCGCGACAGCTCTACGAGCAGGCGGAGCCGCTTCTTCTCGACCTTCCCGACGTGCCGCCCGCGCAACAGGTCGCCGCTTTCAGCGGTTTGGCCGATGTCCTCATGTTCCTGGGCGATTACGAGGCCGCGCGCGACCGCTATCGCACGGCCCTCCGTTGGCTGACCGCCGGCAATGAGACGTGGCCGCCGGAGGACGCCGCCTCGCTGCAGCGCAAGATCAGCCATACCTACGTGCTGGAAAACGATCTGGACGAAGCCCTGGCCTGGCTGGCTGCCGCCGTAGAAAGCCTGAACGAGGCGGAGACGCACGGCGCCCGCGTGGAACGCGCGCGCATCTACAGCGACTGGGGATGGGTCTACCTGCAACGCGGCGAGTGGGACGCCGCCGAGGAATGGCTTCAGGCCGCGTTGAACCTCCTGCGCGACACCTCCCAGTTTGAGGAGTTGGCTTCCGTCTACGATCGCCGCAGTCGTTTGGCTTTTGATCGGGGTGAGTGGGCGGTCGCCGCCAGTTACGCTCAGCAAAGCCTGGCCCTGCGGGAGAAGTTGGGCGACGTACAAGGGATGGCCGGCTCTTACGCGCACCTCGGTATGCTCATGGAACTGCAAGGGTATTGGCATGAGGCGATCGCCTACCACTTGCAGGCGCTGGAGATGCATCAGCGCACCGGCGATACGCGAGGGGTGGCCCTCGCCCATTTGCACCTTAGCGTCATCCACACCCATCAGGGAAACATGGAGCGGGCTGGGGAGCATTTGGAAAAAGGATTGGAACTGGCCCAGCGTCTCAACAGCCTCCCCCTGGTCATGCAGGCTCACAGGAACCTGGCGAACCTGGCACTGTGGCGCGGGGAAGGTCAGGAGGCCCTCTCGCATGTGCGGCGGGCGATCTCCCTGGCTGAAATCGGCAGGGAGACGAGGGACTTGCCCGACCTCCTCTTGCTGGAAGGTGAGGTCTGGCTGGAATTAGGGGTGGCAGAGAAAGCCGGTGAGCGGGCGAGACAGGCCGTGTCGGCCATGGCAGAGGCGGGGCAGCACGGTGAGCTGCGCGGGCGTGCCTGGCTTCTCCTTGGCGCAGCGTCGCTGCGCCTGGGCGACCTAGAAGCAGCGAAGGCGCACCTGAACGAGGCGCTCAAGGTCTTCGCGGCCCGCGACAGCCGCTTTGCCTTGGGCCGGACCTACCTGGAGATGGCCCGCGCCGAACGGGCAGGGGGAAACGTGGCGGAGGCGTCGGCCCATCTCTTGCGCGCGTGGGACATCTTCCGCGCCTTAGACGCCCGGCCGGCCATGAGAATGGTGGACGCCGAGTTGAAAGTTCTCTCCAACGGCCTCCGAGCCTCCCTCCCCGGGCGTATCGCAGGCACATCGGCGCGAACCTGAACGCCTGTCCCTGGCTGTGCCCTTGCCTTTCCCCTCAGATCACAACGCCTTTTCCTGCTCTGGAAGGTTAGAGAGCCGTTTGCCAGCCTCGTTGCCATCGGCTATAATCAGAGCAGCAGAGGGCACGCGGGATGACACTGGAACTCAACCAGATGACCCGACAGGTGCAGGAGATGGCCGAGGCGTTGGCCGCGCGGCTGCGGCAGATGGACGCGCGCCTAGAAGAACTGCGCGCCCTCTTGCATGAGCACGCCCAGCCCGATGAGGCCTTGCGCGCCAAGGTGCGGCAGGCCCGCGCCCTCGGCTGGATCGGCGCGGAGCCGGGAGGGGAACCTCTGGACCTGGCCCACCCCGCGCCTCCCCTGCCCTCCCGAATCAGCATCATCGCGGCGGACGGCTCACAAATCCATCCGGACCGCCACGCAGCCGCGCTCTACTACGTCATCAACGTCGGGGCCATCCTCTACCGCCGCGGCTCCGGCGCCGCGCCGGAGGTTTTCGTGCAACCCGCCCTGCATTTTGAAGAGGATGAGGACGAGACGGGCACCGATGATCAGCCCTTCCTGGTCGCCGAGGTAGATGCCCGACGCGACCTGGAGGAACTCAAACTCCTGGCCGAGAAGGCCGAAGCCGAGCGCGCGGCCCTCGGGGGAGACCTGGATGCCCCCATCGTCGCGTTGGCCGACGGGCCGCTGATGCTCCTGCGCACCCTCTACGAGGCGACGCGCCAAGAACAACGTCAGCAAGTCAGCCGACACGCGCAGCAATTGGCCCGCTTGCAGGCGGCCCACGTCCCCGTAGCGGGCTACATAGACCGTCCCGGCAGCGCGCTGGTCACGCGCCTCCTGCGCCTAGCCCAATTAGACAAGCCCGCCGAGGCCCTGGAAAGCCACGAACTCCGCGCCCGGGATCGCAACGATCCGCCCGATCGCCTCCTTTTCCGCTTCCTGAAGCCAGGCGAACGCTCGGCCCTCTTCTACAACACCTCGCGCATCAACGACGATTACGAGGGCGTAGGCCAGCGCATCGCCTTCTTCTACATGAACGTCGGCGGCGAGGAAGGTGGCCAGATCGGGCGCGTGGAGGTGCCCGCCTGGGTCGCCGCCGATCCGGCCAAGATCGGTTTGATCCAGGCTGCCCTCTACGACCAGAGCCAGGTCACGGGCGGCTATCCGTACGTGTTGGCCCGCGCCCATGAACTGGCGGTGATCACGGCGCCGGAGCGGGCCAAGCTGGATGAGATGGTGAACATCGCGCTGCTGGGGCAAGGGCTTGCAGCCCGCCTCTCCCACAAGGCGCAACTCAAAATCCTCAGCAGCGGCAGCAGAAGGAGATACGGCAGATGAGCGAGGAGCCTAAGGAGGTCGGTCGGGTGCTCAGGGCGAGCACGGCGGGGTTCGTCCTCGGCGTGCGCGTCCTGCAGCCGGAGCTCCCCACCTTCGGCGCGCTGGTGAAGGTGCGAACGCAAACCGCGACGGAGATCCTGGGCCTCATCTACGACGTTCTGGTTGACGATGATCCTTTCGTGCGACAGTTGCTCGCGGCGCGGGAACTGAGGGAGGAGGAAGTCTTAGACCAGCGGCGCAATCGCCAGGTGCCGGCGGAGGTCAGCGTCCTGGCGGTCGGCTTTCGGCGCAACGGTGTCCTCCGCCACCTTCTCCCGCCGCAGCCGCCCGCGGCGCTGGACCGCGCCTTCCTGTGCGACGACGGCGAGGTCAAAGAGTTTACCGCCCGTACCGACTACTTTCGCCTCGTCTTGCAGGCGCAGGGCATGCCGGCCGATGAACTTTTGGCTGCGAGCCTACGGGAAGGGGCGCGCGTGCGCGGCGGCGGGGAGACCTTCCTGATTGAAGCCGGGCGCGAACTGGCCCGCCTCCTCGCCGCCGATCCGGTGCGGCTGGACGGGATTCTGCGACGGTTGCGGGCGTAGAGTTCAAACCCTCCCCTCCTTCACTCTCTCCCTCTTCCACTCTGCGGGAGAAGGAGGGGAACGGGGGGGTGAGGGATAGCGCAACAGACGAGAGGCGCGTATGGCACAACGAGACGGTTTGACCGATTGGCATCTGGCGGCCGAGGCGGCAGGGAAGCCGTGGCCCGAGGAGCTGGCCGTTGCGCGGCTGCAGGCGCGGCGGCTCGGCGTCGTCGTCGGCGGCTCGCTGAGCGAGGGACTGCGCGTCCGCCTGGACCGCCAGTCGTTGATTGAAGACGTAGCCGTAGGTCGCTACGTCGTGGTGGAAGGCCGGAGTCGCCGTTTCTTCGGCATGATCACCGACGTGGCGCTGGACGCGGCCAACCCCGCGCTGGAGAAAAACCCGCCCGACCTTTCCGACCCGTTCCTGCGGGAAATCCACGAAGGGACGAGCATCTACGGACGGTTGGAGGTGACGCCGCTCCTGGTTCTGGTAGAGGGCGAACGGGAGCCGCGCCCCGTCAAGACCGTGCCGGCCCATTACTCCGTCGTCGCCAACGCCACGCCGGAGGAGGTGAACCGCGTCTTCGGCCAGGCCGACGAGAGGCATTTCCACGTCGGCTCCCCGATTGAGATGCCGGACGTGAAGGTGCATCTGAACTTGGCGCGGTTGGTGGAACGCTCCAGCGGCGTCTTCGGCAAGTCGGGCACAGGCAAAAGCTTCCTGACGCGCATCCTCCTGGCCGGCGCCATCAAACAGCAGGTCGCGGTGAGCCTCATCTTTGACATGCACAACGACTACGGCTGGGAGATCCGCGACAAGGCCACCGGACGGCGTGTGAAAGGGCTCAGGCAACTCTGCGGCTCGCGGGTGGAGATCTTCACCCTGGACCCCGAATCCTCCCTGCGGCGCAAAAGCCCCTACAACGCCGCCATCACCATCGGCTACCACGAGGTAGAGCCCGAAGACCTGGAGATGCTGCGGGAGACGAAGAACCTCAGCGACCTGATGATCGGCGCAGCCTACACCCTCGCCAAGAGGCTCGGGCGCAACTGGATCGCCCGTCTCCTGGTCGCCAGCGGGATGTTTGGGACCTCGGGTTATGACGAAGAGGCGGCCCAGATCATAGATGAACTGCGTGAGCGGGGGAACATCGCCGCGGGCACCCTGGAAGGCCTCGTGCGCCGCCTCGCTGACTTAGCGCGCTACCCATTCCTGGTGGAAGACGTGGGCGAGAGCGCGGTGCAGAAGATCTTTGACTACCTGCGGCGCGGCATCAGCGTCGTCCTGGAGTTCGGCCGCTACGGCAACTCGCTGGAAGCCTACCTTTTCGTCGCCAACTTCCTGACCCGCCGCCTCCATCAGCGCTACGTAGAGGCCGTGGAGAGCGCGTTGGGCGACGCGGCCCAGGAGCCGCCCCACCTGGTCATCGTCGTGGAGGAGGCGCACAAGTTCTTGGCCCCGCAGATCGCCCGCCAGACCATCTTCGGCACCATCGCCCGCGAGCTGCGCAAGTACAACGTGACGCTCCTCATCGTGGACCAGCGGCCCAGCGGCATTGACCCGGAGGTGATGTCGCAGATCGGCACGCGCATCACCTGCCTGCTGGACAACGAGGAGGACATTCGCGCCGTCTTCACCGGCATCTCCGGCGCGGGGGAGTTGCGCCAGGTCCTTGCCCGTCTGGATAACCGTGAGCAGGCGCTGATCCTGGGCTACGCGGTGCCGATGCCCGTCGTTGTGCAGACCCGCAAATACGACGAGACCTTCTACGAGGAGATGGGGGTGCTGGAGGGCGAGGCCCTGCAGGCGAAAGCCGCGCAACACAGCCGCCTCCTGCATCCGGACGCGGACAGCGAAGGCTTGGATTGAGCGAGGGAGCATCACGGACCATGCCGCCCATTCGCCTGTTGCATACCGCCGACATCCACATCGGCATAGAGACCTACGGTCGCCTGGACCCCCAGACCGGCGTCAACAGCCGAGTCATGGATTTCATCCGCCGCCTGGACGACGCGGTACAGTATGCGTTGGATAGCGAGGTAGACCTCTTCATCTTCGCCGGCGATGCCTTCAAGACCCGCGACCCCAACCCCACCTACCAGCGGGAATTCGCCCGGCGCATCAAAAGGTTGGCCGACGCGGGCATCCCCGTCGTCCTGCTGGCGGGCAACCACGATCTCCCCGTCGCCGAGAAGCGCGCCACGAGCATTGAGATCTTCCGCACGCTGGCCGTGCCCAACGTTTACTACGCGGGCCGCGACGAACTCTTCACCATCCCCACGCGGCGGGGCGCGCCTTTGCAAGTGGCTACGATGCCCTACCCCTTGCGCGCGCGATTGATGAAGCAGGAAGAGATGAGGGGGCTTTCCCTGGCGCAACTGGATGCGAAACTAGAAGAGATCGTGAGCGACAGCATCCGCGCCCTGGCCGAACGCGCGCGCCAGCAGCCCGACATCCCCGCCGTCTTCGTCGGCCACTTCACGGTGCGCGAGGCGGAGTACGGCTCCGAGCGCAGCGTCATGCTCGGCTCCGACACGGTGATCCCCAAGACCGCCTTGGCCGACGGCCCGTGGGACTACGTCGCCCTGGGACACATCCACAAACACCAGGACGTGAACAAGAACCGCTACCCTTCCATCGTCTACTCCGGTAGCATTGAACGGATAGACTTCAGCGAGATGGAAGAGAAAGGGTGGGTAGAGGTGGAAGTGGAGAAGGGGCATACCACCTGGCGCTTCATTTCCCATTACAAGGTTCCGGCGCGGCCCTTCGTCGTCATCCAGGCCGACTTGCGTGAGGCGCACGACCCAACCGCGGCCGCGCTCGCGGCCATCGCCCGGCGCAACGTCAAAGATGCCGTAGTGAAGGTGAAACTGACCCTTCTCGCCGAGCAGGAAGCGCAACTGCGCGACAGGGATCTGCGTGAGGCGCTGGAGAAGGCGGGCATCTGTTACCTGGCGGCGATTGAGAAAGCGGTAGAGCGCCAGGGTCAGCCGCGGCTACACACCAGCCGTGTGGAATCGCTGACACCCCTTGAACTCTTGGCAGAGTACTTCCGACAGAGGAAGGTCGCGCCGGAGCGCCTGCAAAAACTCCTGGCCGCCGCGCGGGAGATCATGGAGATGGAAAACTGAGGAGTCGCCATGTCCGCCCTGTGGAGATTGCTGATAGCCCTGACCCTTCTGCTTCCCCTGCTGCCGTCATCTGCCCGCGTGAGCCTCGCCTCTACCCCGCCTATCCGTCGGGTCAACGCCCCCTACTTCCCCGCGGGGGTGCGCTTCTCGGAAACGGCCATCTTCTGGTTCGGGCGCGTGAGGGCACAGGAGAACTACGCCGATGTGCGGGTGGGCTACGACAACGAGAAGCTCTACGTGCATCTGGCCGCCTTTGACCGCCGCTTGTGGTACGACACGACCCCCTCCCTCGCCGACCTGACCGCCTGGGACGCGGCCAGCCTCTACCTGGACACGGACGGCAACGTCGGCGAGGCGCCCGACGCGAACGCCTACCGCTTCATCGCGCAGCTCAACTGGTGGGAGGAACGTCCACCCTGGCAGGCGGCCTACCGGGGCAACGGCTCCGCCTGGGTGACGGCTTCCATCCCCTTCACTACCCACAGCGGCTGGCGCGGCGATGCCCCGCTCAACAACGTGGACGATCGCGGCTGGGTTGTTACCTACCACATCCCCTTCGCCAGCCTGGGCCTGAGCGGCCCCCCGTCGCCGGGGACCGTCTGGGGCCTGGCCATGACCCTGCACGACCGGGACGACGCGGCCGGCACGCCCATCCCCGACCAGATATGGCCTGAGACGATGAATCCCCTACGCCCCTCCACCTGGGGCCAGCTGGCCTTCGGCCTCCCGACCTACACCCCGCCGCCGGCCTCGCCTGGCGCGACCGTGACGATCCGCCACGGCCTGAACGGCGCGGTGGTTACGGATGCGTCGGTGGGCGGCGGGACGACCTGCGGCGACGGTCTGGATTATTGGACGGCTTGGGGCGAGGCGAACTACGCCGGCGAAGGGCAGGCCAACGTTCAGAACCAATCAGACGTGGCCGATTGGCCTTGCTTCTCCAAGTACTACCTCACCTTCCCGTTGAACGCCGTCCCCGCCGGCAAGGTCATC
This sequence comes from Anaerolineae bacterium, assembly GCA_034434975.1. Lineage (GTDB taxonomy): Bacteria > Chloroflexota > Anaerolineae > JADYZS01 > JADYZS01 > JADYZS01. Next base: position 18,033 of record DAOTYP010000062.1, read on the forward strand.
ATCTCGGCCACGCTGACCCTCTACCAATTCGGCAACGCGGGGGGGCCGGGGTGGGATCCGGGGCCGGTGCCCTCCCTCATCCAGGTGCTCACCGTCGGCCAGGGGTGGAGCGAGAGCACGCTCACCTGGAACAACGCCCCGCTGGCGGTGGAGAACGTCGGCCGCGCCTGGGTGGCCCCGCTCTCGTCCTTCCCCGGCTGGCCGGGCGTGCCCAGAACGTGGGACGTGAGCCGGGCCGTGGCCCAAGCCTACGCGGCCGGAAGCCCGCTGCGCCTGGTCCTCTACTCGGCCGACGACCCCTATCACAGCGGCCGCTATTTCGTCACCTCCGACACCGGCGATTGGAACGCAGAAGGCCGCCCCACCTTACGGGTCCGCTGGGGCAACCCCGCGCCTCCGTCGCGCGCGATCCCCCTCCCTCCCGGCTGGAACCTGATCTCCATCCCCCTCGTCACCTCCAGCCGGGCCGTCACCGACGTTCTCTCCTCCATTGCTGGCCGCTACGATCTGGCCTATACCTACGACGGCTGCGCTCGCTCCGACCCCTGGAAGATGTACGGCCCTGCCCTGCCGCCCTATGCCAACGACCTCTCTACCGTGCAGAGGAGCCAAGGGGTGTGGCTGCGGGCCACGACCAGCACGACCCTCACCGTCACCGGCACCGTGCCGGTGACGACCTCCATCCCGCTTTGCCTGGGCTGGAACCTGATCGGCTATCCTTCCCTGACCTCCGCGCCCCCGTCCGCAGCGCTGGCGAGCATCGCGGGGAAATATGATCTGGTCTACGCGTACGACGCGAGCGATGCCGCCGACCCGTGGAAGAGGTACGCCCCGAACGGGCCGTCTGGCGAGAACGACCTCACCCAACTGGAGCCGGGGCGCGGCTATTGGGTCCACGCCACCCAGACGACGACGCTGACCATCCCGTGAAGGTTATAGCCATCTATCCAGCCAAGCAAAGGCCTTGTTGCCGCTGAAGCGATGGCCACCTGGAAAGATGTCCTTTTCCAATCGCTCCGGCACGCCCAACAACTCGTAGACACGGCGGAGCTCCTCCCATGCCGATTCCGCCGCCTCCACCGGGAAGATGGGATCCTCGGTGCCGTTTTCAATGAGGAGTGGACGCGGCGCGATCAGGCTGGCGATATCCGCCATCTCTGCATAGCGAAGGAGGCCAGGCACATAGTTGCATTCACAGTGGATGACCGGCATGATAGAGGTTCGGAAAGAACCGAAATAACCGCTGATGATGGCTACGGTAATGCGAGCATCCAGCGCGGCCGCGTAGAGGGTGATCATGCCGCCG
>DAOTYP010000063.1:0-20649 GCA_034434975.1 Anaerolineae bacterium
TCCTCATCGGGAACCGATCGCGCGCCCGATTTTCGTGGGGGATTATAGCAGATTGTGGCGGGGTGAGCAAATCTTGCAGGGCCGCGCGCCATTGTTTCCTTAACTATACTATTCCTGACCCTTCCTGGGCCACGGGGAACTTAGGCGTCCGGCCGGGTGGCGCGTTGAGGAGACGCAGTATATGGTGTATAATCTCTTAAAGAGGTATTGAGAGGAAACTGCGCGGGCTTCTTGGTCTCAGTGAGGGATAGGAACCTTGCGGGGTCGTTGGGTGAACCTTCTGGTCTTCGTCGTTTGCCTCGGCCTCATGGTCGCTTGCCGCGTGCGCGGCCCGGTCCAGGCTGGGCCGGTAGTGCGCCTGAGCGATCTGCAGTCGTTGCCGGAGGAGCCGCCGGCCGACATCATCCCGCTGCGGGTGGCGGTGGCCGCCGTCATCTCGCCGAAGGGGAACGTAGAGAGCTACACTCCCCTGCTGGAGTACCTGGGCCGACGGTTAGGCCGCCCGGTGGAGATGGTGCAGCGCCGTACCTACGCCGAGGTCAACGACCTGATTCGCGAAGGGAAGGTGGACCTGGCTTTTGTCTGCACCAGCGCTTACGTGGCCGGGGAGCGCGAGTTTGGGATGCAGCTCCTAGCCGCGCCCCAGGTCAACGGTGAGGCAGCCTATCACGCTTACCTCATCGTCCCTGCGGATAGCCCTGCCCAGACGATGGCCGACCTGCGCGGCAAGGTGTTCGCGTTCACCGACCCCATGTCGCACACGGGACACAACTACCCTATGTGGCTGGTTCGGCGATTGGGCGAGGAGCCGGAGACCTTCTTCGCTCGCACCTTCTTCACCTACAGCCATGACGACGCCATCCGCGCCGTAGCCGAGGGGTTGGCCGATGGCGCGGCGGTGGACAGCCTGGTGTATGACTTCGCGCTGACGCGCGATCCATCCCTGGCCCGGCGGGTGAAGATCATTCATCGTTCTATGCCTTTCGGTGCGCCGCCGGTGGTGGTAGGGCCGGAGGTGCGACCCCAATTGCGAGCGGAGTTGGCCGATCTCATCCTGGGCCTGGAGCAGAGCGAGGAAGGCCGGGCCATCCTGCGCATGTTGAGCGTGGACCGCTTCGTGCCCATTGACGACAACGCCTACGACGGCGTGCGCCAGATAGAGCAGGAGTTAGGACGATGATGCCGAGTCCGGAGGTTGGGGGACGGGCTCCATCGGCTTTTCCTTCCCGCGCCCTTTTGCAGAAGTTTTGGGATGTGGCAGGCGCAGTCAGCATCCGCACCAAGATCATGGGCATCGTCTTGGCGCTGGTGCTCCTGCTGGGCGCGGGCGTTACGGTCCAGGTGCGGATGGCTCTCCTCCGCGTCCTGACCCAGCAACTCCGTGAACAGTCCGTCAGCCTGGCGCGGGATTTGGCGGCGCGCAGCACTGATCCTCTCTTGATCCACGACCTTTACGACATCTTGCAGATCTTACGCGAGACGAAGGCCAATAACCCTGACGTGCGCTACGCTTTCGTCCTGGATGCCCAGGGCCGCGTGGTGGCCCACACCTTCGGCGATGGCTTCCCGCGCGGCCTGGATCGCGCCAACGCCGTCTCTGCGGAGATGCACCATCACACGGTGGCCTTGACGACGGAGGAAGGGATCATATGGGATACCGCCGTGCCCATCTTTGACGGCAAGGCGGGGATCGCGCGGGTGGGCCTCTCGGAAGAGCGACTACGCGCGACGGTGAATACCATGACGGCGCAACTTCTTCTCACCACAGCCCTCGTCTCCGTTGCCGGCATCGCGGCCGCTACCCTCCTCACGTGGCTCCTCACGCGGCCCGTCCATCGCTTGGTGCAGGCGACCGAGGCGGTGCGCCGAGGCGACTACAGCCCGCGCGTAGGCCGGTGGGCCAACGACGAGTTGGGAAAGCTGGCCGATGCCTTCAACGCGATGACCGCCGACCTGGCCGCTGCCCAGGCCGAGCGGCAGGAGCGAGAGAGGCTGCGCGCCTATTACCTGCGGCAGATCATCGTGGCCCAGGAGGAGGAACGCAAGCGGATCGCCCGCGAACTGCACGATGAGACGGGACAGGCCCTTGCCTCCCTCATGGTAGGGCTGCGCAACGTGGAAGAGGCGCCGACCCCTGAGGAGATGCGCCGGCGCCTGGCCGACCTGCGCGCCCTCAGCGCCAGCACCTTGGACAACGTGCGTCGCCTGGCCTTGGAACTGCGGCCCTCGGTGCTGGATGACCTGGGCTTGGCTGCCGCTCTACGCCGCTACGTGCAGGAGTACACTGCCCGTTTCCAAAAGCCGGTGGACCTCCAGGTGGTCGGCCTGGATGGTCAACGCCTCTCGCCGGAGGTGGAGACGGCCCTGTACCGTATCGTGCAGGAGGCGTTGACCAACGCGGCCAAGTATGCTCAGGCTAAGCACATCAGCGTCCTCCTGGAACTCCATGCCGGGCAGGTCAGCGCCATCGTGGAGGACGATGGCCGCGGCTTTGACGCCGAAAGCGTGCTGCGTTCGGGCCTTGCTGCCAACCGCTTGGGGCTTTATGGGATGCGCGAGCGGGCGGAGTTGGTCGGCGGCACCCTCACCATTGAATCGCAGGAAGGTCGCGGCACGACGGTGTACGTGCGCGTGCCCGTGGGCCCGCCCGGAGGCTACGAGACGCCATGAAGAAGATCCGCATCCTCCTGGCCGACGATCACGCTGTTCTGCGCGCGGGCCTGCGGCTCCTGATTGATGCCCAGCCCGACATGGTGTGTGTGGGCGAGGCAGGCGATGGCCTAGAGGCCTTGGAGCGCGCAGAGGCCCTTCGTCCCGACCTTGTGCTCCTGGACTTGAGCATGCCGCGGGGGGGAGGGCTTTCCGCTCTGGCCGAGATGCGGCGTCGCGTGCCCGATGCCCGGGTGTTGGTGTTGACGATGCACGCCGATGAGGAGTATTGCCGCCAGTGTCTGAAGCAGGGGGCTTCGGGTTACGTGTTGAAGCAAGCGGCGGATCAAGAACTTCTCCTTGCCGTGCGCGCCGTGATGCGGGGCGAAGTGTACATCCATCCGGCCATGACCAAGGCCCTTCTGACCGACCTGGTAGATCGCGCCGCCGTGAACGCCGTGGCCGACCCTGCCAGCACCTTGAGCGAGCGTGAGGCCGAGGTCATCAAGGAGGTGGCGCGCGGCTACACCAATCAGGAGATCGCCGATCGGCTCTCCCTCAGCGTCAAAACGGTGGAGACCTATCGCGCCCGCGCCATGGAGAAACTGGGCCTCACCAGCCGCGCCGCGCTGGTGCGATACGCCCTGGAGAGGGGCTGGCTGACCACACGTTAGCCCCGTCAGATTTTCCCCGACAAACCGTTCGGCCTTTTCCCGACATCTTTCCCGGCAAATATCCAGCCTTCCCTGCTACACAGATCGGCGTTTTGCCCCTATAGTTAGTGAGGGAAAGCACATACTGGTCAGCGCCTGGGCCGGCGGCTGCCATTTCCAAGGAGGTGATCTATGAGCGAGGTTCTGGTGGAGCAGGACGTTCTCGTGCGCATGCAGGAGGACCTGCGGCGGGCGCTGAAGAAACCGCGTCGGGAGCGGCGCTGGGTGATGGTGATTGATCTACGCAAGTGCGTAGGCTGCCACGCCTGCACCGTCGCCTGCGTGGCCGAGAACAAACTTCCCCCCGGCGTGGTGTACCGGCCGGTGCTGGAGGAGGAGATCGGAACTTACCCCCACGTGACGCGGCGCTTCACGCCCCGACCCTGCATGCAATGCGACAACCCGCCGTGCACGCCCGTCTGCCCGGTGCATGCCACCTACAAGAACGCCGATGGCGTCGTGGTGGTGGACTACAACCAGTGCATCGGCTGTCGCTATTGCATAACGGCTTGTCCCTACGCCGCGCGCACCTTTGATTTCGGCCAGGTTTACACCCAGGACACGCCCGATGGCCTTCCCTTCCTCCTCGGCCGGCAAACGGCCGACGACTACGAGCGGGTGCCCAGCGATGAATACGGCAGGAAATGGGAGCGCAAGGGCGAAGAGTCCCCCATCGGCAACGTGCGCAAGTGCCACTTCTGCCTGCATCGGTTGGCGGTAGGGATGCTGCCCGCCTGCGTTACCACCTGCATTGGCCGCGCGACCCTCTTTGGCGACGCCAACGACCCCGCCAGCCTGGTGGCCGAGATGGTCGCCCGACCTAACACCATGCGGCTGAAGGAGGAGTTGGGCACCGAGCCGCGCGTCTATTACCTCCTGTAATGAGCGGACCGGCAGACTGGGCAAGGAGGTTTCTATGTTCTTGAAGCGAATCGTCTATGCTCTCTGCGTCGTGGCGCTCTTGGTGGGCGCGTGGGGCGTGTACGACCGCTTAGCCTACGGCCACCAGAACGCCAACTACGGCTCTTACGTGGTCTGGGGGTTGTGGGTTGCCATGTACCTCTTCTTCGTCGGCACCGCTGCCGGCGCGTTCATGATCGCTACCCTGGACCTCCTCTTTCGGGTTGAGACCTTTCGCGGGACGGGCCGCGTCGCCCTGTGGGTCGCTCTGGTCAGCCTGGGCGCGGGGCTTCTCTCCATCTGGCTTGACCTGGGGCACATGGATCGCATCTGGAAGGTCTACCTGCAAGGGAACCTCTCTTCGGTGATGGCGCAGATCGTTTGGGGCTACACCCTCTTCGGCCTCTTGCTCCTTGCGTCGCTTTATTTGGCGATCCGTCAGCCACGCGGCGTGGTTCTGCGCGTCCTGATGACCGTTGGCCTCCCCCTATCCCTCTTCCTCAGCGGGGCGGTGGGGGCGCTGCTGGGCGTGCAGGCCAGTCGCCTCTTCTGGCATGTCGGGCTTTTCCCTGTGCAATTTCCCGTCTTCTCCTTGGCGTCGGGGGCGGCGGCCATGTTGGTGGCCCTGGGGCTCTTCGGCCCGCGCGACGACCCCCGGCGAGGGCAACAGCTATGGATTCTCTCCCTCAGCACGGTCGTCTTGGCCGTGGTGAAGCTCTACTTCCTCTGGGCTGACTTCTCCCAAAGCATTTACGGCAACGTGCCGCAGAACGTCCAGGCGGTCAACGCCGTGCTGTTTGGGCCGTATTGGTGGGCCTTCTGGATTCTGCAACTTTTCCTCGGCACGCTTGTCCCCGTGGTAGTTCTGGCGCAGCCGCGCCTGGCGCGGCATAACGGCTGGGCTGGCGTCATGGGCGCGCTGGTGCTCTTCGGCTTCGCGGTGGCCCGCGCCAACATCGTCTTTCCCGCGCTGACGGTGCCGGAGTTGGAGGCCTTGACCACCGCTTTCACCGGCCCCCATCTGACGTTCTCGTACTTTCCCAGCCTGATGGAGTGGGCGGTTACGTTGGGCGTCAGCGGTTTGGCCGTTCTGGCTTTCCTCATCGGCAACGACCGTCTGCCGCTCCGCGGCAAGGAGGCAGCGTAAGATGACCACGCAAGAGGTGCAACGGTTGGATACCCCTTCGTTTCCCGACCTATCGCGACGCGATTTCCTGCGCGCCTGCGCCGCAGCCGGCGTGGCCGCGCTCCTGGGCGGTACGCCTGCGGGCTTGCGCCTGGTGGAGAAGGCTTGGGCCGCCGGCGAAACAGGCGAATTCTTCCAGGCGCGACCGGAGAACATCATCTACACCGTCTGTCAGCAGTGCAACACCAACTGCGGCATCAAGGCCAAGTTGCTGGACGGCGTCGTCGCCAAGATCGACGGCAACCCTTATAACCCCTTCACCTTGGTTCCTCACCTTCCCTATCGGACGCCCGCTGCGCAGGTGGCCACGGTGGAAGGCGCCGTCTGCCCCAAGGCTCACGCCGGCATCCAGACCACCTACGATCCGTACCGCATCGTCCAAGTCCTGAAGCGGGCCGGCCCACGCGGGTCCAACAAGTGGCAGACCATCCCCTTTGACCAGGCCGTGAGCGAGATCGTAGAGGGAGGGAAGCTCTTCGCTCACGTCCCCGGCGAGGAAAACCGCGTGGTGGAGGGGCTGAAGGACCTCTGGGCTCTGCGCGACCCCAAGATCATGAAGGCGATGGGCGACGACGTCAAGGCCATCTGGGCCGAGAAAGACCCGGAGAAGAAGAAGGCCCTGGTCAACGCCTTCAAAGAGAAGTACAAGGAATGGACGGCGAGCCTGATTGACCCCGATCATCCCGACCTCGGCCCTAAAAACAATCAAATCCTCTACTTCTGGGGGCGGCAGAAATCGGGCCGGGCCGAACTGATCCACCGTCTTTTCGGCGACGCCTTGGGCACCGTCAATCGCCACGGCCATACCACCGTCTGCCAGGGGAGCCTCTACTTCACCGGCAAGGCGATGAGCGAGCAGTGGGATGGGAGCAAGTTCAGCGGCGGCGACAAGTTCTACTGGCAGGCCGATACCCAGAACAGCGAGTTCGTCATCTTTGTCGGCGCGGCCCCCTTTGAGGGGAACTACGGCCCTTCCAATCGTGTGCCGCGCATCACCCAGGGCCTGGTAGAAGGGCGCTTGAAATACGTCGTCTTTGATCCCCGTTTGAGCAAGACCGCGTCAAAGGCCTGGAAGTGGCTTCCCATCAAGCCGGGGACCGAGGCCGCGGCCGCCCTGGCGATGATCCGTTGGGTCATTGAGAACAAACGTTACGATGCCCGCTTCCTCAGCAATGCCAACAAGGCTGCTGCCGCGGCGGATAAAGAGGCCACCTGGACCAACGCCGCCTGGCTGGTGCGGATCGTTGACGGCAAGCCCACCAAGTTCCTGCGCGCCTCGGAGATCGGCCTGGCCGAGAAAAAGGAGGTGGAGAAGGACGGCAAGAAGGCGACGGTGTACGTGGTGGGAAGCAAAGAGTTCGCCTTTGATCCTTTCGTCGTCCTGAAGGACGGCCAGCCCCTGGCCCTGGACCCCAACGACGCTCAAGACGCGGTGGAGGGCGACCTGGAAGTCAACACCACCCTACAAGGCGTCCCTGTGAAGTCGGGCTTCACCATCCTTTGGGAGTCGGCCTCGGCCAAGAGCATTGAGGAATGGGCCGAGATCGCCGGCTTGTCGGCCAGCGACCTGGTAGAGGTCGCGCGCGAGTTCACCGCCCACGGCAAAAAGGCCGCGGTGGACGTGCATCGCGGCGTGTCGCAGCACACCAACGGTTTCTACAACGTCTTTGCCTGGTACGCCTTGGCCGCGCTCATCGGCAACTACGACTGGAAGGGCGGCCAGGTCAAGGTCTCCACCTACGACATCACGGGCAGCAAGGCCGACGGCCCCTTCAACTTGAACAAGATGCGCCCCGGTGCGCTCTCGCCCTTCGGCATCAGCATCATCCGTCACGATGTCAAATATGAAGACACCACCCTCTTTGCGGGCTACCCGGCCAAGCGCAACTGGTACCCGCTGGCCTCGGATATTTACCAGGAGATCGTCACCTCGGCGGGCGACGCGTACCCCTACCCTATCAAGGCCGCCTTCCTCTACATGGGGTCGCCCGTCTATTCCTTGCCGGCGGGCAACACCAACATCGCCGTCCTGGCCGATGTGAACAAGATCCCCCTCTTCGTCGCCAGCGACATTGTCATCGGCGAGACGAGCATGTACGCCGACTACATCTTCCCCGACCTCACCAACCTGGAGCGTTGGGAATTCGCCGGCTCGCATCCGAGCATGACGGTCAAAGTACAGCCGATACGCCAGCCCACCATCGCCCCGCTGACGGGGACCGTCAAGGTCTTCGGCCAGGAGATGCCGTTGTCGTGGGAGGCGCTTCTCCTCGCCATCGCCGAGAAGTTGAACCTCCCCGGCTTCGGCCCGAACGGCCTGGGCGAAGGGATCCCCTTCACCCACATGGACCACTATTACCTGAAGATGGTGGCCAACGTCGCTTACGGCGAGAAGCCCGACGGCTCCGATGCCGTGCCCGACGCCGACGATGAGGAAGTTCGCATCTTCTTAGAGGCGCGACGACACCTCCCGAAGAGCGTCTTTGACCCGGAGCGCTGGCGAGCCAGCGTGGGCGAGAAGATGTGGCGCAAGGTGATCTATGTTCTGAATCGCGGCGGTCGCTTCCAGGATTTCAGCAAGATCTACGATGGCGAGCGGGTCGCCAACAAGTACGGCAAGCAGATCAACCTGTATCAGGAGAAGACCGCCGGCGTGAAGAGCGCGATCACCGGCAAGGCGCTGCCGGGCTATCCTACCTACATCCCCGCGCCGATGGATGTGGCAGGCAATCTCCTGGAAGACGAGAAGGACGGCTACGATCTGCAACTCATCACCTTCCGGGAGATCTCACAGACCAAATCGCGCACGCCGGGCAACTACTGGCTGACCGCGCTCCTGCCTGAAAACAGCGTCATCATGAATCGGCGCGACGCCCTGCGCCTGGGCCTGAAGGATGGCGACCGGGTGCGCATCGTGTCGGCCTCCAACCCGGAGGGCGCGTGGGATCTGAAGAACGGCATGCAGTGGCCGATGATCGGCAGGGTCAAAGTGATAGAAGGGATCCGGCCGGGGGTCATCGGCTTCTCACTAGGCCATGGCCATTTCGCCTACGGCGGCGTGGATGTGACCATAGATGGGAAACTCGTCAAAGGCGACCCCCGTCGGGTGAAGGGGGTTCACGCCAACGCGGCCATGCGGGTGGATCCGTACCTGAAGAACACTTGCCTGGTGGATCCTGTGGGTGGCAGCGCCGTCTTCTACGACACGCGCGTCAAGGTGATCAAGGTGTAACCGCCTGCTCGCGCCTCCTCTCTCCCATTGCGGGGAGAGGAGGCGGAGACGGCGCGGTTTGCCCGCTTCGGGAATTGATGTTATGATGGCTTCCTTAAGGTTCTGCGGCCTTTTGTTGGCCTGGGGAGAATGGCTATGAGGTCTTTGGAAGAGATGCTGCAGGCGAGCGCCGCGCATCATCGCCACCTTTGTCCCCGTCAGGTGCTCGGCGTGCGCATGGGCTTGCTGGCGGGTCGTCTGTTGGGCCTGGACCTGCCGCGGCCGGATAAACGGCTCCTTGCCATCGTGGAGACCGACGGCTGTGTGGTAGATGGCATCGTCGCCGCGACCGGCTGCGAGGTGGGACGGCGCACGCTGCGGGTGGAGGATCTGGGCAAGGTGGCCGCGACCTTCGTGGATACCTGCGATGAGCGCGCGGTGCGGCTGGCGCCCCGGCCCGACGTGCGCCAGTTAGCCTACGCCTACGCGCCCGAGGCCCGCAACAAGTGGGAAGCGCAGCTTCTGGGGTATCAAAGAATGCCCGACGAAGCGCTCTTTTCCTGGCAACCGGTGGCGCTGGTCACCCCCTTGCGCGCGCTCATCAGCCGCCCTGGCGTGCGCGCCCATTGCCAGGCCTGCGGTGAGGAGATCATCAACGAGCGAGAAGTGCGGCTCGGCGATCGGATCCTCTGCCGCTCCTGCGCGTATGGCGCCTATTACATGCCCTCCTTTACGCCTCTCTCCCTTCCCGTCTCGTTCCCGCTGCCCTCTTTGGCCGGTGCCGAAGGCCGATGATCCGCGCGACCCTCGTGCTGGCCGGGGCCACGTTTTCATCTCGCCGTTCGGCGTGGCCTGGGCCACTTCTCCAGAGGCGCGTTTGACCAAACGGCGCAAGGCTGTTACAATATTTTGTAGAAAGGGCCCCTAGCTCAGCGGTTAGAGCGGCCGGCTCATAACCGGTTGGTCACGGGTTCGAATCCTGTGGGGCCCACTCGCATCTGTCATAAAAGCCTGATTCCGTTTGGAGTCAGGTTTGTTTACATTACCAGACCAGGAATGAGGAGGAGCTATGCCCGTCATCCGCGACGTGTTGTTGGTCCACCATTCCCACACCGATATCGGCTACACCAACTTTCAGGATAACGTCTTCGCTATGCATCGGGACTACATCCGTCGCGCCATGGATCTGGCGGAAGCCTATGCCGATGGCCAGCCGGGGGAACAGTTTAAATGGACCTGCGAGACGACGGTCATCGTGGACGATTTTCTTCGCCATGCCCACCCTGCCGAGGTAGACCGCTTGGTAGCATTACACCGGCGCGGGCTCATCGGCTTTGCAGGGATGTTCGCCAATCTGACACCTCTCTATTCGGTGGAGATGCTAGCCCGCACCTTTTATGTTGCTGAGAGGTTGCGACGCGAGTACGGTTTGGTTATCCGTTATGGACTCAATTGCGATGTGAATGGCCAGAGCTGGGGCCTGGTGGAGATGCTGTTGGATGCCGGCTTTGAGGGCTTCGCGATGGCGATTAACCGCACCATGGCTCGCGATCCCCAGCCGCGCCCTATTGGCTTCTGGTGGCAAGGCCCTAGCGGCCGGCGGCTGTTGGTGTGGCATGGCGACTATTATGGATCGGGCCATCACTCGGGCATACCTCGCGCCCCCGTCAAGACGCCCCAGGGCCCCGTTTGGGTCTATGACCTGGAGCGAGCGCAAAGCCTGGTGAAAGCCTACATTGACCGCCTGACGGAGAAAGGCTATCCCTACGATTTCATCTACCATCAGATTACCAGCACCTACATGTGGGATAACGGCCCGCCCCACGAGGAACTGGTGCGCTTCGTGCGCGAGTGGAACAGCCGTGGCTGGCAACCGCGGATGCAAATCATCACCTTGGATCAACTATTTGAACGGCTGCGTCAGCAACCTGCGGAGACGCTAGAAACACGTCTGGGGGAGTGGACCGATTGGTGGGCGCACGGCGTCAGCAGCAGTGCCTATGAGACAGCGTTGGCGCGGCAAAGCCATGCGCGTTTATTCGCGGTAGAGGGGTTGGCTGCCATCCTGCAAGGGTTGCCGCAGCCCCCTACCTATCCTATGGACGAGGACGACCAAGCATGGCGTAGCCTTGCCCTCTACGACGAACATACCTGGGGCAGTTTTGACAGCGTCATCCACCCCGATTCTCTGAGCGCTCGCGGGCAATGGCATCGTAAGGCGACTTATGCCTACGAAGGAGCGGCGATGGTCGCCAGATTGGCACTGCGAATGCTGCATGATCTGAGCGCCCGCCTCACCCAGCCCGATGCCGACCATGTTGTCGTCTTCAACCCCTTGCCGTGGCCGCGACGTGTTCCTCTCTATCTGCCTCGCGTGCCCAGGTCGGGCTGGGAGCGCGCCCTGCTGGAGCATGATTGGGAACTCTCCTCTCCTCAAGGCCTCGCCGCAGCCAACGTGGATTACGGCATCGTGGACCTGCCCGCGTGCGGGTATGTTACCGTACCCATCCGTCCCCTGCCGGAAGAGCCGCCTCCGATCCGCTACGAGGGCCCCATGGTGCCCGTCTTCACCCCCACCGTGGCCCCTGGCCTGACACCGACCTCGGGCGTGAAGTATTACGGCTGGACGCTGGAGAACCGCTTTTACCGCCTCGCCGTGGACCCAACGACAGGGGCCGTTCGCAGCCTGGTGGACAAGGCCAGCGGCCACGAATGGGTAGATGCCACCACACCGTGGCGGCTGGGCCACTACGTCTATGAAGAGGTGTTGTCGCCTAACCGCCGCGCCGACATGCACGACATGTACTTATATTCCGTGTTTGCGACCACGCCGCCGGACCACGACCGTCAGCCTGACCTGGCGCCGCGACGTCGCGGCCCTGAGTCGGTGTTGGAGCACCGTTTCGTGACCGGGGTTGGCCATGGGCGCTTTGCCCTGCGTTTGCGCGCCCCGGGCGTCAGCGATCTACAGGTGCAGATCGTTCTCTACGATGACCTGCCTTGGATTGACCTCATCTACGACTTCAACAAAGTGGCGGTTGCCGATCCTGAGTCGGTCTACATAGCCTTCTCCCTCAACTTGAGCCGTCCTGTAGCCCACTACGAGGGCGCGGGCGCGATCGTGCAGGCCGAAGCGGAGCAACTCCCTAACTCGTGCCGCGACTTTTACTCCATCCAGAACTGGGTTGATCTGAGCGACGACCGACGTGGTATCACCGTTGCCTCGCCTGACGCCCCGATCATCCATCTGGGCGGCTTTACCAACCACAAGTATGCAGAGCACCTACAGATGGAGCAACCCCTGTTGGTCGGCTGGCCGCTCAACAATCACTGGTTTACCAACTTCTGCCTGAGCCAGAGTGGGTGGATGCGCGTCCGCTATCGTCTTTGGCCCCATGAGTCGCCTTTTGATCCGGTAGCGGCGACTCGCTTCGGGGCAGAGGCCATGGTGGAGCCGTTGATCGGCCCCATACAGGATCGGCCTGCCGGGATGGAACGTCGCGTCGGGACCGCTCCGGTGCATCTGCCAGCTGAGGCCAGTTTCCTATCGGTGGAACCTGCTCATGTGCATCTCGTTGGCCTCAAACCTGCGCACGATGGGCGCGGCGTGATCGCCCGCGTGCAGGAACTGGCGGGCCAGGCAGCGACGTACACCTTGCGCTTCCCGCTCAGCCGCGTCGTCGGCGCCGAATTGTGCAACCTGGTAGAGGGTAGAGTCGAAGGCGAGCAGCCCGCCGTCTCAGAGCATGAAGTGCGCAGCCGCATTGAGCCTTACCGCCTGCAGACGTTGCGGGTGAACTTGACGGCCTAAGGGTTTGTGTCCTCCCTAAGGCAGGGTCGTTGCGAGCCGGGGAATAGAAATCCGGTTGGTGAACGGCTGCATCTTGTCCGTCTTCTAAGGTGCGGACCATCGGGCAACCGCTCACCAACCGGTATGCTGTAGGGTCAATCCGGTTATCCGCCTACCGGATGACCGTCTGGCTCCGCGACCAGGACTCGAACCTGGAACCAACCGGTTAACAGCCGGCCGCTCTGCCTATTGAGCTATCGCGGAACGTTCGGCTTTTAAATTATACTCGCTTCCGACGAGGGCGTCAAATCTCGCGGCGGCCTTCCAGCGCGCGGGAGAGGGTGATCTCGTCCGCATACTCTACATCGCCTCCGACGGGCAGGCCGCGCGCCAGACGCGTCACCCGAACCCCCATCGGCTTCAGGAGATGCGCGAGGTAACTGGCGGTGGATTCCCCTTCCAGGTTGGCGTTCGTCGCCAGCAGCACCTCGCGCACCGGCTCCGTCCGCACCCGCTCCAGGAGCGCGTCTATCTTCAAATCCTCCGGCCCTATCCCCTCCACCGGCGATATGGCGCCGTGCAGCACGTGGTAGCGCCCGCTAAACTCGTGCGTCCGCTCTATGGCGACCACGTCCAGCGGCTCCTCCACCACGCAGATGATAGAGGGGTCGCGCGTCTCGTCTTGGCAGATGGCGCAAGGGCTCGTCTCGGCGATGTTGAAGCAGCGGGCGCAAAGGACGGTGCGCGCTTTCAGATCTCGCAACGCATCGGCCAGGGCCAGGGCGCGTTCCTCCGGGGCACGCAACAAGTAGAAAGCGAGACGCGAGGCCGTCTTAGGGCCGATGCCCGGTAGGCCGGTGAGCGCGTCTATCAGCCTCTGCACGGGTGCCGGCAAAACGGGCGCGCTCATGACGCATCCCTCCTAGAGGAGGCCGGGAATGCTCATGTTGCCGGTCAGCGCGCTGAGGCGTTCGGCCGCCATGGCCTGCGACCGTTCCACCCCCTCGTTGAACGCCGCGATCAGCAGGTCTTGCAGCATCTCCACATCGTTGGGGTCCAGCACGGCGGGATCTATCGTGAGCGATTGCACGCGCTGATGGCCGCTCATAACCAACTTCACGACCCCGCCGCCCACCGTCACTTCCACCGTCTCCTGCCCCAGGGCCTCTTGGGTCTTGCTCATCTCCTCCTGGAGCTTCTGAATCTGCTGGAGCATGCCGGCGCTGCCCCCGGGCATCCCCCCGCGCGGCCGGGGCTGAGGGCGGTATTTGCCTTTGCTCATAGAGACCTCCTTCAATCCTTCATCCTTCTTCCTGAGAAGGCGGCATCGGCCTGATCTGGCCTCCCCGCTCGCGCACGAATTGTCCTAGCGCTTGCTCAAGCGGCTCCGGCGGAGGCGGAGGAGGGGCTGCGCCGGCCGGGCGCGAGGTCGGCTGCCGCGTGGTCCCTTCGTTTTCGCTCAACAGTTGACAGCGTAGGCGCGTCTCCTTGCCCAGCACTCGGCTCAGGACCGCTTCTACGATCTCTTTTTGCTTCGGGTCCTCCAAGCACTCCTTCGCGAAGCGATTGCGGAAGCCGATGACCAGGACCTGTCCCTCCGCGCTCACCGGCCCCCGGGATGAACGCAGGTAGCCCTCCGCGGGCTTGCTCTGGTTACGGACCTCAGAAAGGATGACCTTCCATTTTTCCTGGGCCTGTTTAAGGAGCACGTCGTTAGGCGTCTGCCGGGCGGTAGCGGTCGGTGCGGGGGCCGGTGGCGGCGCAGAGGCCTCGGCGGCGGGAGGCTTGGCCTGCGGCGCGGGCGTGGAAGCCACGCGACGCGGTGGCTCCTCTGCCGGGCGGGCGACGGTTGTCTCGCCGGAGAGCGTCGCCTGAAGGAAAGCCAACTCCAAAGGCAACTGCGCCTGGAAGTTGGCCCGCAGGTCATTGGCCGCTTGGTTGAACGATTGCACCGCGCGCACCAGGTCTGGCACGGACCAGCGGAGGGCTTGCTGGCGCATGGCCGTCACCGTCTCCACCGGCAGGTTCAGGATGGCCTCTCCCTCCGTCATCTTCAAGAGGATGAGCCCGCGCAGGTATCCGACCACCTGGCGGGCGAATTGGCGCAGGTCCGCCCCCTCCTCCGCCATGCGATTGATCAGGATGAGCCCCGCCGCCGTCCTCCGCTCGCTGAGATGCTCCACCAATTGCTGCACCGCCTCGTCGGGCACCAGACCCAAGACATCATGCACCTGTTGGAGGGTGATCCTTCCCTCGCCGGAGGCCAGGAGTTGATCCAGGAGACTGATGGCGTCGCGCAGGCTGCCGGTGGCGGCGCGGGCGATCTCATCCAGCGCGGCGGGTTCGGCCTCTTGGCCTAGGGATTTCAGGATGCGCGTCAGGTGCGCCACGATGTCGCGCTGGCTGATGCGGCGAAAGTCAAAACGCTGGCAACGAGATAGGACGGTGGCCGGTACACGCTGCGGGTCCGTCGTCGCCAAGATGAAGATCACATGGGGCGGCGGTTCCTCCAACGTCTTGAGGAGGGCATTGAACGCTTCGTTGGTCAGCATGTGCACTTCGTCTATCACGTAGACCTTGTAGCGGGCCTCGGCGGGCGCGAAGTGCACCTTATCGCGCAGGTCTCGGATCTCGTCAATGCCGCGGTTGGAGGCGGCATCTATCTCAATGAGGTCCAAGAGCCTTCCCTCGTTGATCGCTAGACAGATGGGGCAAAGGTTGTCGGGCCGGGCGCGGGGGTCCTCCGCCAGGCAGTTAACCGCCTTGGCGAGGATGCGGGCGGTGCTGGTTTTGCCGGTGCCGCGCGGGCCGGCGAAGAGGTAGGCATGGGCGATACGTCCGGCATACAGGGCGTTTTGCAGCGTGCGGATGACGTGGTCCTGCCCTACGATCTCCTGAAAGGTTTTCGCTCGCCATTGGCGGTAGAGGGCCTGTGCTGCCATGACCTGCCTCCTAAACGTCCCGCGAAAGATCCACCCCGTTTGCTTGTCGCCAGTCTACCACGAATCGTTGGGAACCGCAAGCGACCGGAAACGCCAACGAAGAATGCAAATCTCCCTTGTGTGCTACAACGACATAACATCTCAAGGCTGTGGCCCAATCTGTCGTGGTCAGCGACGGCTTAAGACGAGTATGTAGTGTAGCCCCTCGTGCGCGCGGCGGCAGCGGTCTAGGGGTTTGAGGAGGGCTTTGACCTATGCTATAATCGGGCGTGTGAGCGAGGAGAGCGGCAAGATCATCACGACCCTGCGTCGGCGCCGCGAACTGGAAGCGGCCCTGCGCGCCCTGCGCACCGCGCGCGACGACGATGAGTTAGATGCCCAGGCCAGGGCGTTGGCCCAGCAAGGCGCGCCCGTGCTGGCGGCCATTTTGCGCAGCCTGGACACGGCCGACCCGCGCCTGATCGGGGCCTTGGGCAAAGTAGCCATGTACCTGGAGCGCTCGGATACGGTGGCGGCCTTGCGCGCCGCCGCCCGCGACCCCCGACGTACCGACCGCGAGCGCATGTCAGCCATCCTCATCCTGGACCGCTTCTTGGGAGAGGAGGTGGAGGAAGGCCTCTTTCAAGGGCTGCGGGATCCCAACGCGGTCGCGCGAGAGTCGTTGCAAGAGGTCATGGCCGAGGCGCGCTCCAATCGCGGCATCTGGATAGAATATCTGGAACAACTCGCCGAACAGCCCGACGATGTTCCCTTCCTGGTGATGCAGACGCTCTTAGACCTGGACGAGGAAGGGAGCGTGGAGCCTTTGCGTCTCTTGGCCCAAGACCCCCAGGAGGCGACGGCGCGTGAGGCGATACGCCGCTTGGGTGCGATCCGGCGACCGGAAGCCGCCGCTGCGCTCCGCTCCCTGCTGCCGACCCTGGCTCCCCCTTTGCGCGCCCTGGCGGAGCGCGCGCTGCGCAAGTTGCAACTGAGCGGCATTAGGTTGGACCCTTTGCCCGCGCCCGGCAGCGAGTGGCGCGCGCTGGTGACGCCGGTGGATGGCGCGGGCAACCAGGCCGTCTGGATCATCGGACGACGGCCGCGAGAGCGCTACTGCCGCTTCTTGGGGCTGTTGTTGGACGATCAGCACGGCATCCGCGATGCCGTCGGCAACGATCGCATGCGCGCCCAACAGTTGCCGCCGCGTCGCCCTGTCGGCAGCATCCTGGCCCTCTCGCCCGCCGGCGCCTCCGGGCGTTATGTCCTTTTCCTGGAGACCACCTTCGCCTACGCGCAGCGCGTCGTGTTGCAGTCGCTAGCGCATAACTTCGCCAGCGGGACGCCGACGCCGCTGGTGTATCGTCTCCTCAATCCTTACCTGTGGGGACATGAGATCGCGCCCCTGCCAGCCGCTGAGCCTTGCGTGGCATCTCCTTCGCTCCTGCCACAAACGCCCGAACTTTTGGATCACCCTGCCCTGGAGGGATGGTTCATCCACGTTCCGGCCCTCTACGACCTGGGCGAGCGTGTCCTGGCCGGACGCCAGGCGGACGTCGCGTCGACCTTGGCGGCGATCCTGAACGAAAACCTGGACGCTACTCGGCGCGCGCGTTACCGGCGCCGCCTGGAGGCCGTTCGGGAGTGGCTCCTCGCAGCCCAAGAGCCTCGGCTGGCCGAGTTGGCCGCGACCGCCGCGGCGACGCTGGAGGAGGGCGCGCCGACCGAACATCCCTTCCTATGGCGCATGGCGGAGATCGGGCTGGAGGTGGCTATGGACAACCTGCGCTCGGGCTTGGACCTGCGCAGGGGCGCTTCAGAGCCTCGCTGGAACGTTTGATCCCAACCGTCCGGCCCATCCTGAGGCCGAGTAGTACCAACTTCGCCTTGTGCAGAGGTTCCCGCCAGACGATGATGTAAGTGGTGAGTATCAGAGGCGCTAGGGAGACGTAGAAGCCCGATGTCCATCTCTCGGCGGCCTAAGGCAGCCCACGCGGTCACCCCGACCGGATATGCCGCCTTGCGCGAACGCATCGCCCGCTTCATCCGGCTGAAACTCGTCGCCAATGCGCTGATCCCTGTCTCCGCCTGGCTTGCCATCGTGGTGGGCCGGACGACGGATGAGCGACTGTGGGCCGTTTTCTGGGCAGGGGCTGCGTTGTTGGCCCTAGACTTGGCTTTCATCCTTCCTCATCGTTGGTTGGCCCGTCGCAGTTACGTCGCCGCCGTCGGCGCCACCTACTTCAGCGCCCATCTCTCCGTCCTGACGGTAACCGTCCTCTTGCACCTGACGGGCGGCTTTGCCAACCCTCTCATCATCTTCTACATCCTCAACGCGCTGGCCATCGCCATCGTCCTGCAACAGGCGCAGGCCGCGTCCATCCTCCTCACCAGCAGCCTTGTCGCTTATTTTGCTCTGGCGATCCTGGAGTTGTCGGGCCTTTATCCCCCCATCACCTGGCCTGCCTTCGGCATGGGCCTGGCTCCTTTCCTCCCTCTCGTGATGATCGGCTTCGCCGCGTTGGCGGTGTTGACCAGCCGCCTCCTGGGGAACCTGGTGGAAACCAACCGCGCCCTGGAGCACCGTACGCGTCAGTTGGAACTGACGATGCGCGATCAGGCGCGCCTTTTCCGCACGGAGCAGCACCGCGCCGAGCAATTGAAACTGGTGAACGCGGTGACCCAGCGCATCGCCACCCTCCTCAGCCCTGAAGAGATAATGCAAGAGGTCGTCCGGCTCATCAAGGACGCTTTCGGTTACCGCGATGTCGGCATCGGCCTGCGGGAGGGCGATGAATGGGTCATTCGCGCCGTCGCCACCGACCTCGCGACGCCTGAGCCCATCGTCGGGCGACGTTACCCCCTGAACGAAGGGGTGATGGGATGGGTGATCAAGTACGGCCATGCCTTGATGATCCCCAATGTAGCCCAAGATCCGCGCTACATTCGCCTGCCGGGGCATTGGCCGATCCATTCCGAACTCTGCGTTCCTCTGATCGTCAAAGGCCAGGTGCTCGGGGCGTTGAACGTGGAGAGCGAGAGGCTTTCTGCCTTTGCTGTTGAGGATCTGGCCTTGCTGCAGTCGGTTGCGGCCGTCGTCGCGGGCGCCTTGGAGAGCGGGCAACTTTTCCAACGCGCGGCCGAGGAGAGAGACCGCTTGCAGGCCGTCCTGCGCTCGGTGGCCGATGGCGTTCTGGTGAGCGATCCGCAAGATCGCATCTTGTTGGTCAACCGGCAGGTGTGCGAATGGTGGAGCCTGGCGGAGGAGGAGATCGTGGGGCGGACGATGGCAGAGGTGATGGAGGGCTTGGGGGAGCGTGTGCGCTTCCTATCCGGGCCGCAGGTTGTGCCCGACGAATCGGCCGGTCGGGCGAGGGCGCGTGCGACGATAGAGGTGCGTGAGCCGCACCGTCGCGTCATTGAGCAGGTCAGTTCCCCCGTTCTGGGCCTGGAGGGACAGGTCATCGGCCACGTGACCGTCTTCCACGACATCACCGAGGCGCGCCGCCTGGAGGAGATGCGCGAGGACCTGACCCACATGATCGTGCACGATCTGCGCAGCCCGCTGGGGACCATCGCCAACGCGTTGGAGGCGCTGGAGATCGGGGCGGTAGGCGAGGACCAGGAACTCATCTCCTCGGCCCAGACCAACGTGCAGCGGGTCATGAACCTGGTGAACACCCTGCTAGATGTGGCGCGGCTGGAGTCAGGGCGGATGCCTCTGAAGCGAGAGAGGGTGCCGCTGGCGACCATCGCCCAGGAGACGGTGACCCTGTTGGCGCCCTTCGCCCGCTCGCGAGGGGTGAGGCTGGTGCAACTGGTGCTGCCGGATGTGCCCTGTCCTCTGGCGGACCGGGAGTTGCTGGGGCGCGTGCTGGTGAACCTGGTCACCAACGGCATCCAGTTCACCCCGAAGGGCGGCCAGGTCAGCATAGACGCGCGCAGGGCCCCCGACAACCCACGCGAGGTGTGGCTTTGCGTGCGGGATACCGGCCGCGGCATACGGCCGGAGGATCAGGCCCGCATCTTTGAGAAGTTCGTTCAGATAGGCACCTCGCGCCGTGGCGGCACCGGCTTGGGCCTTGCCTTCTGCAAATTGGTGGCGGAGGCGCATGGGGGCCGCATCTGGGTGGAGAGCACCGAGGGGGCAGGGAGCACCTTTTGCGTGGCGTTGCCCTTGCCTGCAGAGCCGTAAATGACGCCGAAGAGAAACAGCCCCGCGCGCCGGTCGGCCCGTGGTGGCGCGCGGCAGACCTTTTTGGCCCTGCTGGCCTTCGCGGTCGGGATCGGCGCGCTCCTCGCTGGGGGGCAAGACGGGCCGAACCTGTCGGCCTGGCTGAGCGGCCTGACGCAAGGGCGCGTCGCCGCCGCGGTCGGGAAGCGGGCGGGGATCGTCGCCGGCCATTGGGGCAGCGACCCCGGCACCGTCTGCGCCGACGGCTTGACCGAGGCGCAAGTCAACCTGGCCATCGCGCAGCGGGTTGCCGCGCGGCTTCGGCGCGCCGGCGCTCAGGTAGACCTGTTGCAGGAGTTTGACCCGCGGCTGGCAGGCTACCAGGCCGACGTTTTCGTCTCCATTCATGCCGACTCTTGCGAGGTCCACCTGAGCGGCTTTAAGGTGGCACGGGTGGCGCAGAGCGCCGTGCCCGCGGCGGAAGACCGGCTGGTGGAATGCCTGTGGCGCCGTTACGAGCAGGCAACGGCGCTCCCACGCCATGAGAACACCATCACCTACGATATGCGGGAGTACCATGCCTTCCACGAGATCGCGCCGCAGACGCCCGCGGCCATCATTGAGGTGGGCTTTCTAGGCGGGGACCGTCGCCTGCTGGAGAGGGAGCCCGACCGCGTTGCGCAGGGGATCGCGAGCGCGATCTTTTGCTTTTGGTCGCAGGAACCATGATGACAGGGGCTCGCCGCGACCGCGTCCCTAGGGGGTTACGGCTCCGGTCAACGCGTTCAAGGCCCTGCCGACCCACGGCGCGATCACCTGGGGGGCCAGCGCCATCAGGCTCGCGACGAGAAGGAGGAGGCCCATCCAGAGGGTCGCGCGCGCCGGCTCTCGCTCCACCGGCGTCGTGAGCGCCTGCTCCGGCGGGATGCGCCCCAGCAACGCGGCCCAGCCTCGCACGTACCCCAGCGCCACGCCCGCGGCGGAGAGGGCGAAGAGCCCCACGATCAGCGTTTCCTTCTCTTCCAGCAGCAGGACCAGCAGGCTCCAGCGTGCGCCGAAGCCGGCGGTCAGGGGCCAGCCCACCAGCCCCAACCCGCCCAGGAGC
>DAOTYP010000064.1:0-2638 GCA_034434975.1 Anaerolineae bacterium
TCGGCAGCATCTTGGAGCTGAGCGATACCTGGGTGCGTGAGGTCATGGTGCCGCGCCTGGATATCGCCGCCGTAGAAGGAGAAACGCCGCTGCGCGAGGCTGTGGACGTGGTGCTGAACGCAGGCCACTCCCGCATCCCCGTCTACAAAGAAAGCATAGACAACATCATCGGCATCCTCTACGCTAAAGACCTCTTGCGCGCCTTGCGCGACGGGCCGACCGAGCGTCCCCTCTCTACCCTGCTACGCCCGGCCTACTTCGTCCCCGAATCAAAGAAAGTGGACGAACTGCTGGAGGAGATGCAGCAACGCCGGGTGCACATGGCCATCGTGGTGGATGAGTATGGGGGAACGGCGGGGCTGGTGACCATTGAGGACCTGGTGGAGGAGATCGTCGGCGAAATTCAGGACGAGTTTGATCGCGAAGAGCCGACCGTCCAGCAGGTGGGCGAAAACGAGTACCTCTTGAACGCGCGTGTGCCCCTGGATGAGGTGCAGGAACTGCTAGGGGTAGACCTGCCGACGGACGGAGGCGATACACTAGGCGGCTTCATCTACAGCCAATTGGGGCGCGTGCCGGCCGTGGGCGATGAGGTCAGGTTTGACCGGCTCCACCTGGAGGTCCTTTCGGTCGCAGGGAGACGCATCAAACAGGTGCGCGCGCGTCGCTTGCCGGAGCCAGGCGCGGCCTCGGAAGCAAGCAACGCGGACTCATACTCTGCGCGCCCCGCCTTAAGCGGAGAGACATGACCACGGAAGAAGAGGATGCGACATTGATCGCGCAGGCCCAGGCGGCTCGCGCGCTGGCATACGCGCCTTATTCACGCTACCGGGTAGGGGCGGCGGTACGCGGCGCATCGGGGCGGATCTACACGGCAGGGAATGTGGAAAACGCGTCTTATGGGCTCTCGGTCTGCGCCGAGCGCGTCGCCGTCTTCAAGGCCGTGTCGGAGGGCGAGCGACAATTGGTCGCGATCGCTGTAGCGACGGAGAACGGCGGTTCGCCCTGCGGCGCGTGTCGGCAAGTGCTGCGCGAGTTCGGCCCTACAATGCGGGTGCTGGTCGCGGATGCCGAGGGCCGAGCGCGGGCATACGCCCTGACCGATCTCCTTCCCGATTCCTTCGGCCCGGAAGACCTATCGCGCCCCGACCCAAGGTAGTGAGGGGCCGTCTCCTCGGCCTCACAGGATCTCCGTCCCTGGCTGGGCCAGAAGCCGCCTTCGCACCAGCGGCAGCGGCGGCGCGCCGAAGGATAGGAAGCGGTCGTGGAATTCCTGTAAAGAGAAACGGCTCCCCTCCTGGGCCTCGTAGTCCCTCCGCAACTTCATCAGCATCAATTTGCCCAGGGTGTAATTCAGATAGCCGGGGTCAAAGGTGCCGCGCACGGCCTCCTTGCGCGCTGGCAACTCCTCCATGTAGGCATGCTCCATGAAGAAGTGGGTGGCCTCCTCCACCGTCATGCTGCGAGTATGCAACCCGATGGCTACCAGGTAACGGCTGGCGCGCAGAAGTGCCTCGGCGATCTGCGCCAGGCGCAGTTTGGGGTCGCCGTCGCCATAGCCCGCGTCCAGCATCATCTCCTCGGCGTAGTGAGCCCAACCTTCCCAGAAGGAATAGGCTCCAAAGACCTTGCCGGGCAAGGAGGGAGCACGCCGATTGTGGAGCGCATGGACGTAATGGCCGGGATAGGCTTCATGGATGGAAATGGCCTGAAGCCGATAATGATCAAACGCCGTTAGCCATTCCTCCCTCTTCTCCGGCGGCCAGCCGTCCTCCGGCGGCGTGATGTAGTAATAGGCCTCCGTGGCCGTTTCCTCCAGCGGGCCAGGGATGTCCATCATGGCGAAGGCCCAGCGCAGGTAAGGCGGCGTCTCGCGCACCTGGCAGTGCACTTCCGATGGGATCGTAACCAGCCGGCGGTCCAGAATGAACTGGCGCATCCCGTCCAACATCGCCGTCGCCGTTGGGATA
This sequence comes from Anaerolineae bacterium, assembly GCA_034434975.1. Taxonomy (GTDB): domain Bacteria; phylum Chloroflexota; class Anaerolineae; order JADYZS01; family JADYZS01; genus JADYZS01. Next base: position 1,971 of record DAOTYP010000064.1, read on the forward strand.
AGGCGCTCAGCGGAAGGATGCTCACGGCCCATCTCGCGCGTCAGGTCTGCGGGATCTCGGTGTGGATGGATGCGGCGGGCCGTTTCCTTCGCCATCCCTTTGAGGCGGCGCATCTCGGCTTCGCCTGCGGCCCACAGCCGAGAGAGGGGCCATTCCACCATCTCGCCCCAGCGCAACATCTGACGAAAAGCCTCCGGGCCCAGGGCAAACTCACCACCGGCCTGGAAGGCCCTCGTCTCTTTGACCCACCGGATGAAGTCCGTCAGGGAGGCGAGGGCCTCCCCTCGCGCCCGCAGAAACTCCTCTTTGAGGTCTAGGTCGTCCACGGCGGAGAGGGCAAGGGGTAAATCTCTCTCCAAAAAGCCGACCTGGCCGGCTCCCATCTCCAGGAACGTCTCCACGAAGGGCGCAGGGAGGCAGGGGAACAGGTTTTCCCTGGCCGCGTTCAAGACGACCGGATACCCCTTCAGGTGAGCGATCAGAGAGCGCACGCGCGTCGGCAGCGGCGCGTAATCGCGCTTGATGTAGCCGCTCACGTCCAGTGGGTCCAGGTAATACATGGGATTCATCTGCCAATGGCGCAGGGTCTCCCATTCCCACAGTTCCAGGCCGATGGCCAGGCGCAGGTGTTCGCGATCCCAACGCTCCTGGCCTTGCAACTCATCCGC
>DAOTYP010000065.1:0-1647 GCA_034434975.1 Anaerolineae bacterium
CCCCGTGTTTCACGGTGGGGATTTTTGTTCCCCCACGCTGGCCTAATCAGGGTGGCACCGCGGGAGGATGTGACCTCTCGTCCCTCTACCGGGGCGGGAGGTCTTGTTTTTAAAGGGCCGGTTCCCCTTCTTCATCGGCGCTGAGGGCGAACGGAGGTGAAGGGCGATGAGCCGGCCAGAGGAGGCATCATGTATTATCCGACGCTGGAGCAGGTGCGAAGCCTGGCTGCGCAAGGTAACTTCGTCCCCGTCTATCGGGAACTCCCTGCCGACTTGGAGACCCCCGTCTCCGTCTACCTGCGGCTGCGCGGCCAAGGGCCGTCGTTCCTCTTGGAAAGCGTGGAGCAGGGCGAACAGTTGGGGCGCTACTCCTTCCTGGGCACGCAGCCGACCATGACCTTCATCGCGCGCGGCGATCGGATCACCCTGGGCAGCGGCGCCGGCGCGCCCTTGGCGGAGCATCTCGGCGACCCCTTGAGGGTGCTGGCCGAGGTCCTGAGGCAGCGACGGCTCGCGCGGCTGACAGGTCTCCCCCGCCTCACCGGCGGCGCGGTCGGCTACATGGGCTACGATCTGGTGCGCTTCATAGAGAGGCTTCCCGCCACCGCGTCAGATGACCTGGCCGGCGTGCCTGACGCCGTCTTCCTCTTCGCCGACCAGTTGGTGATCTTTGACCACGTGCGCCATCGGCTCCTGGTGATGACCAACGCGCGGCTGGAAGGCGACCTGACCGCGGCCTACGCCGAGGCGGTAGGGAGGATAGAGGCATTGGTGGCGCGCATCCGTAGCCCCTTCACGCCGCCGGCCCCCGCCGTCGTGCATGATGGCGACGGCTGGGAATCTAACTTCACCCAGGCCGAGTTTGAGGCGGCTGTGCGTCGGGCCAAGGAGTACATCGCCGCCGGCGACATCTTCCAGGTGGTCTTGAGCCAGCGGCTGCGGCGGCGAACGCGCGCCGACCCCTTCACCATCTACCGCGCCCTGCGCATGTTGAACCCCTCGCCCTACATGTATTATCTGGAATTGCCCGACGAGGTGCGCATCGTCGGCTCCTCGCCGGAGATGCTGACCCGGCTGGAAGAGGATGGCCGCGCGGAATTGCGCCCCATCGCCGGCACCCGGCGGCGCGGCGCGACCCCGGAAGAGGATGCCGCCTTGAGGGAAGAACTCCTGGCCGATCCGAAGGAGCGGGCCGAGCACGTGATGTTGGTGGACCTGGGCCGCAACGACCTGGGCCGCGTCTGCCGCTACGGCACGGTGCGCGTGCCTGAACTGATGGTGACGGAGCGGTACTCCCACGTGATGCACCTGGTCTCCCGCGTGGAAGGGCACCTGCGGCCTGGCCTCACCGCCTTTGACCTTCTGCGCGCCACCTTTCCAGCGGGCACCGTCTCCGGCGCGCCCAAGGTGCGGGCAATGGAGATCATTGAGGAATTGGAAGGGACGCGGCGCGGCCCCTACGCGGGCGCCGTCGGCTACTTCGGCTACGGCGGCACGATGGACACCTGCATCACCATTCGCACCATCGTGATGAAGGGCGACACCTGCTACCTGCAGGCAGGCGCGGGCATCGTGGCCGACTCCGACCCGACGCGCGAGTACGAGGAGACGCTGAACAAGGCCCGCGCCCTGGCTGTGGCGGTGGAG
>DAOTYP010000066.1:0-5789 GCA_034434975.1 Anaerolineae bacterium
GCGGCGCGCACCCTATCCCATAGCAGGCTGGCTATCGCCATCATCCCTTTCTCATGCTCCCGGTAGACCTGTTGGCGGCTGAGGGCCAGTTCCTTCGCGATCTCGTGCATGGAGAGGCCGTCCACATAACGATACGTCAGGATGGCATAGGCTCGCGCCGCCTCAGCCTGTCTCCGATCCTGTTGCTCCGGTTTCAGAGCCTCTACGCATTCCAGCAAGGCGCGCCGCAACCGTTGTGCCCTGGTCATGCGGTCAGATTCGCCCTGAGCGTCTAACATGAGCCCCAAGGGATGGTTCTGCAGGTAGGCGTAGTCGTAGAAGTGCGCCAAGGCGCTACGCACCAAGCGCGTGAACTCCGGAGAAGGGACGCCTGCTTTCGGCTGGTCGCGTTGATTCATCCGCTCACCTGAAAAAGTTTGAGCAATTCCTGAGACAAACTATCTGGCACTGAATCTGCACCAAGTTTATAATGTGGATGATGACCTATTATACAATGACCGCAACTTTGTTATCAACCCTACAAGGAGGAGGCTCTGCATGGCCCTGGCAACACAGGCCCGTACATCTACAGCAGGACATCGCCCCAAACGGATGAGCCGTGTCGCTCTCCGTGAGGCGCTGGAAGGGTATTTTTGCATCTCACCTTGGCTCCTGGGGCTCATCATCTTTACAGCCGCTCCCCTGCTCGCCTCCTTCTACATGAGCTTTACCTCTTGGACCGTCACCTACGCGCCGCGCTGGATCGGCCTGGAAAATTATCGCTACATGTTTTTGGAGGATGAGCGCTTCCGCACAGCCCTTTACAACACCTTCTATTACATCATCCTGGCAGTGCCCTTGCACATGGCCGGCGGCCTGCTCACCGCCCTCCTCATGAACGCGAAACTGGCCGGTATCCGAGTGTTCCGTACAATTTGGTATCTACCGGCCATCCTGCCGGCAGTAGGCTCAGCCGTACTCTGGGTCTGGCTCCTCAACCCCGAATTCGGCCTCATCAACCGTACCTTGGCCTTAGTCGGCATCACAGGCCCGCGCTGGTTGAACAGCGAGGAATGGGCCAAGCCTGCCATCATCCTCATGGGCCTATGGGGAATAGGCGGTTCAATGATCATCTACCTGGCAGGCCTGCGTGGCATCCCCCAGGATGTGTACGAGGCTGCCGAAGTAGACGGGGCTGGCATCTGGACCAGGTTTTGGTCCATTACCATGCCCCTCCTCTCGCCCGTCATCTTCTTTAACCTGATCATGCAGATCATCGGCGCCTTCCAGATCTTCGCAGGCGTCTTCATCTTGACTGCAGGGAACGTAGGCGAGCAGCCGGGAGGCCCTGCCGACGCGACCCTCTTTTACGTCCTCTACCTGTATATAGAAGGTTTCCAGAAATTCCGCATGGGGTACGCCTCGGCGCTGGCCTGGGTGCTCCTCTTCATGACCTTAGTGGTCACCGCGATCCAGTTTAAGATCGCCGGCCGCTGGGTTTATTATGAAGGGTTGGTTAAGAAATAGTCGGGGCAAGGGAGGTCTCGCCACATGTCCACCGTAGCATCCCGGCCAACAGAAGCGACGACGATCACGGCGGCGATCAGACGCCTCTGGGCCTCGGCCATGATCAGCAAAAAGGTGCGCCGACGGGTCGGCAACGCGATCCTTTACATCATCCTACTGAGCGGCAGCGTCATCTTCCTTTATCCACTGATCTGGGCCTTTGCCACCTCTTTGAAGCCGCTGAATCAATTGAGCTATGATCCCTTAGGCCTCATCCCCCGGCCGGCGCCCCTGTGGTCAAACTACGTTGAGGCCTTGACGTCGCAACCTTTCGCCCGCTACACGCTGAACACCCTCTTCATCCTCGCGTTTGGCATCGTCGGCACCGTGGGCTCCGGCGCGCTGGTAGCCTACGGCTTCGCCCGCTTCCGCTTCCCCGGCCGCGACCTCCTGTTCACCATCCTCCTGGCCACCATGATGCTGCCGGGACAAGTTACTTTGATCCCCATCTACGTGCTCTTTGCCAAGATAGGGTGGATTGATACCTACCTTCCCTTCATCGTCCCTCCCTTCTTCGGTGGCGGCGCGTTCACCATCTTCCTCCTGCGTCAGTTCTTCATGACCCTGCCGCTAGACCTGGACGACGCCGCTCGCATAGATGGGGCTAACTTCCTGCAAACCTTCCTGCACGTGCTCGCCCCCCTCTCCAAGCCGGCCCTCACGACCATTGCCATCTTCACCTTCCTGGGCGTCTGGAACGACTTCTTCGGCCCGCTCATCTATCTCAACTCCAGGGAGAAAGCCACCATTGCCCTAGGCGTCTACTATTTCCGGATCGCGGTATTTCAGTTCTCCAACATCATTAGATGGAACCTCTTGATGGCCGCGTCCCTCGTTTTCATGATCCCGTCCCTTGTCATCTTCTTCCTAGCGCAAAAGCAATTCACCGAGGGCATCACGCTGACCGGCGTGCGCGGCTAGGTAGGGAGGGCCCATGAACATCCCTTGAGGGAAGAAAGGAGGTGAAACGGAAATACCCATCACTCCTGCTTAGGCGCCCCGACTCATCGGTCCGCCTCCGTTCGGCAGCCTACGCTGCCCCTGAATCCGACGCAAAGGAGAGGTACCTATGTCAGAGGAGAAGATCTTAAGCCAGAAGCTCAGCCGTCGCGAATTGCTGCGCAAGGCCGCCTTTGGCGGCGCGGGCGTGGTCGCCGCCAGCGCCATCGCCGCCTGCGCGACGCCCACTCCCCAGGTGATCAAAGAGACCGTCATCGTCAAAGAGACGGTCCCCGTCAAAGAGGTGGTCAAAGAGACCGTCCCCGTTGAAAAGGTCGTAACCAAGGAAGTGGAGAAGGTCGTAACCAAAGAGGTCGTCAAAGAGGTCACGGTCGCGCCGACCCCTGCCCCTGAGCGCTACAACGGCTACACGGCACCCAGCAAGCCGGTGCCGCCAGGCAAAATACAATTGTACCTCGGCACAAGCGCGGAAGCGGAAAAGGCGTTAAACGATGAATTCAAGAACGTATTTGGGAAATTCAACCCCGGCGTCACGGTAGAGATCATCAATGTGGCAGGCGACGAGAAGTTGCTGGCTTTGATCGCCGCCGGCACGCCGCCCGACGTCTGGTGGACTCCCCATGGGGGCACCATTCAGGTGGCCGACGGTAGCGTCCTGGACATCACAGATTTCATCAAAGACGATCCCATCATGGACGACGTCCTGCCCGCATTCCTAGCACCGTACAAGGGACTGGACGGCGGGCTGTACGGGCTGCCCAACGGCACCTGGTTCTGGCTCATCTTCTACAACAAAAAGGCCCTGGACGAAGCCAAGATGCCCTATCCCACCAACGATTGGACGTGGGATGACCTCCTCGCCCAGGCCCAGAAGTTGACCAAGGAGGGCCAGTGGGGGTTCTACAACTCGGGCATCGTCTGGACAGGAGGCCTATGGCCTTATGTCTACTCCAACGGCGGCCAAGATATAAGCGAGGATGGCACGCGCTTTATGCTGGATACCCCTGAGAGCGTGGAGGCGATCCAATTCCTCTACGACCTGATCTACAAGCACAAGGTCATGCCTTCTCCAGCCGACATCAAAGCAACGGGGCAGCATGATCTCCAGATGTTCACTGCCGGCAAGTTAGCGATGATGCAGGGAGGATCTCCGCCGGACTGGACATTCCCAGCCGTCGCCGAGACGCTAGGGTGGGGCAACTTTGATGTGGTCGTCCTCCCGCATCCCAAAAGGAAATCCTTGGTCAACTGGGCTGGGTTCGGCGGCTTCTCCGTCTCGGCCAAGACTAAGAACCCTGAGGCCGCGGTGGAACTGTTGAAATTCCTGGCAAGGGGTAGCGATCCGTGGTGGCCCGACCCCTGCTACAAATCAGGCGTCGCCGCCTACGTGGAGGAATACCTGAAACAGTTCCCTCAGCTCAAGGATACCCATTGGCAAGAGGCCTTTGAGGTGGGGGTGAACAAGGTTCGCTTCACGTACAGCAGCAATCCCTTCACCATTAATCGCTACGCGAAGGACTGGGGCGCATTCAACGATCGTCTGTGGATGGGCAAGGTGAAGCCAGAAGACCTCAAGACCGAGGTGCCCAAGTGGAACGCCAAGTACGCGGCCGGCCTGGAGAAAGACCTGAAGGAGGTGCCTCTGAAACCGGCCTACAAGGAAGCGCTGCAAAAACTCCTGGAAGAGGTCAAGAAGCGCGGCTAGGCAAGGGAAGACAGTCAGCCTGAATAGGCGCTGTCCCAACTGCCTTTGCGCTCTGCAGCCGTTGAAGGAGGGGCGAGGCGAAGCGATTCGTTTCGCCCCTTCATCTCTGCAATTGTACAATGTGGAGCCGTAAATGAGACCTATCTCAGCCCAAGAGGATAACCAGATGACGGCGGAACTGGAAAGCGCGCGGTTGCACCTGGCCCTGCGGCAGTCGCCTTCGGGAGCGCTCTTGACCATGACGGACAAGGAGACAAGCGCCTCCCCCGTTCGCGGGAGCCTGTTGCGCCTGTATCCTGGTGGCCCGGTAAACCTATGGAGCATCAACGTCCAACAGGGGCACGCGGCGCGCAACGGCTTGGTCATGGCAGGTGAAGCACCTCACCCTGACGAGATGCGGCTGAGCTCGTTTCAGGATGAGGGGATCTCCGGCCTCAAGATCATAACCGTCTACGATTCCCTGCGGATCGCCCAATACCTCTGGCTAGACGACGCTGCGACCGCCATCCGCGCGCGGGCGACGCTGACCAACGTGGGGACCCAAAACGTGACGGTGCACAGCATCCTGACCCGCGTGGATGGATTACGCCTCGGGGAGAGATGGGACGACGAGTGGATCTTCCCGGCCACCTACTCTAACAACGTGTACACCCATGGTCGGGTCGGCAACTTGCGAGATGAGGGGATCGCGTTCGCCTTCACGCCGATCGGGCTCTACATGCCCTACATGATCCTGTATGACCCACACAACGCGCAAGGCCTCCTCTACTCGTCTTGGTTAGATACGCGCTTCGCCTTGCTCCTGAACCCCGATGTAGAGCATCAACAAGCCTCGGTGGCCACACTGACCAGCGTGGAGCGTACCCTCTTTCCGGGCGAAACGCACTTCTGGGGCGAATGGAGTTTGCACTGGTTCAGGGGGCATTATTATCAAGCGATGGCAGAGTATCGTGATCGGCTGGGAGCGGAACGGGGCTTGCAGGTGCCTGCCGACACGCCTGACTTCGTTCCCGACCTGATCATGGCAGGCGTCCACTTTGACTTCACTGAAGAGTGGAAGACGTGGCCGGGGTTCACTTCACCGGAATTGCAACAACATCTCCTAGAGTTGCAACAGATCGGCATCAACGGCCTATACGTCGCCAACCAGTGGCGTTCGGCTTTGCACCACACCCAATCTGCCGAGCCCGAATTGCGCAGCCCCTGCGTCATCCTTCCGGAGCACGGACGCTACACTCCAGAGCCGGCCTACGGAGGTCTGGAAGGGCACCAGGCTTTTCTGGAGACGGTGCACAAACTGGGGATGCGGGCCATCGCTTGGATCACGACGAGCGGCCTGGGTTTCGAAGCAGAGGAAGTGCAGGAACACCCGGAGTGGTTCTTGCACGATGAAAAGGGGGAAATCCAAGCAACTTTTCGCTCAGAGCGCGTCAAGCACATCGCCGACGCTAATTTCCTAAGCCCTGGCTGGCGACGCTGGTTTCTAGAGAATGTGAAGCATCTACTAGCCTTGGGCTACGACGGCATCTTTCTGGACGGCATCGTGCCTAAGGGACCGGATGCCTGGACTTACCCCTGG
>DAOTYP010000067.1:0-17087 GCA_034434975.1 Anaerolineae bacterium
GATGGCCGAGGAGAAGGGCTATCACTCGTCCGCCCGTTCCTCGGGCCAAGGCGCGCGCGGCGGCGAGCATCACGTAGGAGATATCCGCCACCTCCCCCCGCAGGTGTTCAACGAGCACGAGAACATCCGGATTCATCGGCGCCCTCCTCGCTACAAGAGGCCCAGTTCCTTGAAGATGGCGACGAGCCTGGCCGCGATCTCCTCCACGCTCCCCTCTATCATCACCGCTTGCCGGCCGGCCTCCGGTAGGAAGAGGCGGGTGATGGCGGGCCCTCCGCCAGGCTCCAGGCTGGCGACGCGCGTTTCGGCGATGGTCGCGGTCCTCATGGCTTGGCGCACCTTGCTGACGGCCACGTAACGCGGCGGCCTCTCCGCGGCCTGGATGCCCAGCACCGCCGGCAACGTGATCTCCATCTCGGCGGCCAGCCCGCCAGGGTACTCTTTGCGGGCCACGGCTTTGCCCTCGGCCAGCGCGAGGCCGGCGACGTAACCGACGTAGGGCATCCCGCAATATTCCGCCAGCAGCGGCCCTAACGATCCGTCCAGGTCGTCGTGGGCCTGCACGCCGGTCAACACCAGGTCGGGCTGCAGCGTTTTCAGCACCTCTGCCAGGGCGCGCGCGAGGCCGTGGTTGTTCATCTCTCTTTCAAAGTCGTCCGTTAGCCTCACCAAACGGTCGGCCCCCTTGGCCGCCGCCGTGTAGAGCACTTCGTCCGCCCCTTCTACCGCTGGCGCCACCACCGTGACTTGGCCGCCGCTTCGCTCCTTGAGAAGGATGGCCTGCTCTATGGCGTGATCGTCAAACTCGCTGAGCACGAGGCGCACGGCGCTCGCGTCCAGGGCGGCGCCGCTCTCGTCCATGACGAGTTCTTCCACCAGATCGGGCACCAGTTTGACCGGAACCACGATGTGCATCTGTCCCACCTCCCTAGTCGCCCATCGCCAGGGCTAGGAGTTCGGCGATCTCTTTCACAGCCAGCCGCCCTCCTCCTTGCACCATCTTGGCGGCGTCTTCAAAGCGCGGCGCTTCGTAGGGGCAGGCGGTCGCCAGGATGTCTGCACCGGCTGCCACCGCCTCGCGCACGCGCCACTCGGACAGGCGAACGTGGGCCTTCTCCCATTGGAAACCGTCCAGCCACATCCCCCCGCCACCGCCGCCGCAGCACAGGCTCGTGGCGCGATGGTGGGACATCTCCCGCAGTTCCACCCCAGGGATGGCGCTCAGCACGGCGCGCGGCTCCTCGTACACACCGTTGACGCGGCCCAAATAGCAGGGGTCGTGGTAGGTAATCCGGGCCTTCACCTCTTGCCTCAGCAACGGCCTGAGTTGATCCAGGCGCTCGGCCAGGAATTGGGTATAGTGGCGCACCGGATAGGAGATGCCTAAGGCGGGGTACTCGTTCTTGAGGGCGTTGTAGGCGTGGGGATCGGAGGTGATGATCTCTCGGAAGCGGTACTTACGGAAGGCCTGCCCGTTCCGCGCGGCCAGCATCTCAAAAAGCCCGCGCTCGCCCGCCAGCCGCTGCGAGTCGCCGTCGCTCGTCTCCTCAGGGCCCAAGATGCCGAAGTTCACCCCCAGGGCGTGGAGCACCTTCGCCAACGCCCTGCTGGCCACCTGTCCGCGCGGGTGATATGAGGCGTAGTCGCCGACGAACCACAGGACATCCACCGGCCCTTCCGCCTTGCTCATGATGGTGACCGGCGGCGCGAGGCCGATGGCCCAGTCGGCTCGCTTGCGAGGCGATTCGCGCAAGGGGTTGCCGTAGCGCTGGGAATTCTCCAGGGCATCTCGCAGTTCCACAGGCACGTTGCCCGCCAACAGCAGTTCCTCCTTGGCGCGGGTCATCAGGCCCGCGGTCAAGGGGATCTTGGCCGGGCATACCGCCGTACAGGCGTAGCAAGAGACGCACATCCAGACCGTATCGGTGTCCAGCATCGCGTCCAGCATATCCTCGCGCAGGGCGGCTACCATCTTGCGCGGTGGGAAATCCATGAGGTAACCGAAAGGGCACACGCCGCTGCACGCGCCGCATTGCAGGCAGGCCCGGATCTTCTCTCCTCCTACCAGGCGGAGCAGGCTGGCGTAGAAATCCTTGCTGAAGGAAGAGCCTTGAGAGACGGCGGTCGTCGTGGTCATCACAGCACCTCCTATCCGCGGCCGGCCGGTTGCAGTGCGACCTTGCCAAGGAGCTGAAAGCGCGTCCTCTTGAGACGCTCGGAGGCGATGGCGGCGATCCTTTGCAGAATGCGGTAACCCAGGTGGTGGTTTTCCTCAAACATCGCCCGCATAGCCTTGGCATCTATCTCCAACACCGTGGCTTTGGCGGGGCAAAAGAGGGAAGCGGTGAGGATGTAGGGTTCCACCAGGGCAGACCAGCCGCAGACCTCGCCCGCATGTCGCACGACCACGGTTTCTCGTTGCAGGCCCTCTTCGTCGGTGTTGATCTGCACCTCTACCGGGCCGATGACCACTAGGTACAGCTTCTCGGCCGGGTGCCCCTCGTAACCTATGTAGGTGTTGGGCTCATATGTCTTCTCCTCGGTGATGGCGGCGATGCGCTGCAATTCTTCTTCGCTGAGGCCGGCGAAGAAGGGGTATCCTCGCAGGATCTCGGACGAGATCATAAGCCCCTCCTTGCTCACTCGTCTTGGTGAGCGTGCGGTTTGGCCCGCGCGATCTCCTCAGCCAGGGCCGTTCCGGTCGTGTGCAGCCAGCGGGTCAGGCGAAGGCGCGTGTCGCGCAAACGTCGGGCAACGATGCGCGCGATCTCCTGATAGACCTCTAGCCCTAGGCGGGCATCCGCCCGCATCAGTTCGCGCAGCCGTCGCCCGTCTATGGCAACCACCACCGTCGGCTGGACGCAGCGCCCTGAAGAGGTGTATAGGTAGGGTTCCACGATGGCGGACCAGCCGACCAGATCGTTGGCGCTGAGGGCCTCCACCACCGCGATCGCGCCGCCGGCATCAATTTGGATCTCTAGTTCCACGCGGCCGCTGACGATCAGGTACAGCCGATCGGCCGGCGCGCCTTCGCGAAAAAGGTATTCGCCCCGCTGGCGTTCCTCGGTATGGGCGATGGCAGCCAGGGTTGCCAGCTGTTCATCGGTCAGGTTCCTGAAAAACGCCGAGCGCCGCAGCGCTTTGTGAACATCCATGGCCGTACGCCTTCGCTCAGCCTGCAGGGGAAGGTGAAGCGGTGTGATCTTCCCCTCTATCTCAAAGATACGCTTCCTTTTTGCCTGTCGCAAGCCTCTAAAGGCTACATCTGAGGTACACTCAATATGCCTCCGTGCGCTTCTCATTCGGGTTCTATGGGCTTCTGAAAGCGGCTTTTAGGGAACACGAAAGGCCACCTGATAGGTGGCCTTTCGTACACCGCTGGTGGGCTAAAAGGCTACTCCATGTGTACTCCGGAGAAGAGGCTATCGCGCAGCGCGTAGATGGCCAGTTGCACGCGGTTTTGCAGGTGCAACTTGTCCAGGATGTTGTGCAAGTGCTTCTTCACCGTGCTCTCGCTGATGTTGAGGCGGGCCGCGATGGCCCGGTTGGTCGCGCCCTCTGCAATGAGGCGCAAGATCTCCTCCTCGCGTCGCGTGAGGCCCTCGTGGCCGAGCTCCGCCTGGCCCTCTCGCGTCTGGCGGATGAACTCGTTGAGCACCTTCGCGGCCATCGTGCTGGAGATGGGCGGTTCACCGGCGAAGACGCCCTTGATGAGGCGAAACAGCTCCGCGGCATGAACGTTCTTGACGATGTAGCCGTCGGCGCCGGCCTTGATGGCCTCAAAGAGGTCTTGATCGTCCTCCGAGATGGTGAGCATGACGATCTTGACATAGGGGAGTTCCCGTTTGATGAGTCGCGTGGCCTCCAGGCCGCCCATGGTCGGCATGCGGATATCCATCAGGATCAGATCGGGCATCAGATCATGGGCCTTCTCTAGGGCCTCGCGCCCGTCGCTCGCCTCGCCTACGATGACGACGTCGTTGCGGCTTCGCATCAGGCTGATGAGCCCTTCGCGAAAGAGGGCGTGATCGTCAACCAGAAGCACGGAGATCGGTGGCATGAGGACCTCCAGAGGTGACCACGGTGGAGCCGAGGGGGAGCCGCACGGTGAGCCGCGTGCCGTAGCCGGGAGCCGTCTCCAACTCCAAAGAGCCGCCCACCGCCTCCGCCCGTTCTCGCATCGTCTCCAACCCGAAATGCTTGCCTTGGACCTGCGTGACGTCAAACCCGCACCCGTCGTCTTCTATGATGACGGTCACCAGGCCGTCGGCCAACTTGAACCGCACCCAGGCGTGGCGGGCTTTGGCATGTTTCCGCACGTTGGTCAGCGCCTCCTGGACGATGCGGAGGAGCTGCACCTCCGCATTGGGGGCCAGGCGGATGTCCGCTCCGTTGGGCAACGCCAGGTGCACATCAATGCCGAACTGGTGGCCGAAGCGATGGATGTACTCGGTCAAACTGGGGATCAGGCCGGTCCCCGGCGCGACCGTAGTGCGCAGCCCCAGGATGGCCTCGCGCACCTCCACATAGGCTTCCTGAGCCACGTTTTCAATCTCACGCAAGGCGACGATGGCCTCTTGCTCTTGCCCGGCCCTCAGAAGGTTCAAGGTTGACTCGGCCTTGACGCAGAGAAACCCTAGGACCTGCGCCAGGCCGTCATGCATCTCGCGGCTGATGCGCTCGCGCTCCTCCAGGATGGCCATCTTTTGCATCTGGGCCCGCTGTTCGGCCGCGAGGCGCGCGGACTCCATCGCCACGCCGATCTGGCGGCTGATGTTCACCAGAAACTGCTCTCGGGCCGGGTCCAGACGGAAGTCGGGTGGCGTATAGAGGCAGAGGGCGCCTATCGTCTCGCCTCGCGAGGCGAGTGGCAGGATGATGTGCCCATGGATCAAATCTGGCAGGGCGCACGGGCGAGCCGTCAGGCGTGGGCAGTTCTCGTAGAAGCAGGGTTGGCCAGATAGGATGAATTGGATGAAGGGGCAGTCGCCGACCGGCGGGCGCGCCCGTCGACAAGGCGCATCGGCGGGGAGGCCGACCAGCGCGGCCAGGGAGGGGCCGGCCTCATCCTCGCCTCTCAGCAGGATCACTCCGCCGCGCGGGATGCCGAGGATGCTGGTCACCTGGCGCAGGGCATCCGTCAACATCTCCTGCAGGGGCATGGGCTGGCTCAAGGTCAGGGCGATGGCGCTCAGGGCTGCCGACTCGCGATGGCGCTCCTCTAGCTGGCGGGTGCGTTGTTCCACCAGGCTCTCCAACTCGCGGGACGCGCGTTGTCGCTGCTCCAGGTCAAACGCCTGGAGTAGCCGTACCGTGAAAGAAGCGATGCCCAACGCGACGCCGGCGCGTAAGATCTGCACCGGAAAACCCAGCATCGCCTGGAAGCTGACGTCGTTGAGTAGGGAGGCGGGGAAGAAGGGCGCCGCGGGAACCACCAGGCCGGTCACCAGGCCGTTGGCGACGAAGGCAGCCGCGTTCCAGAGGCAGTCTCCGGCGACGCGCGCCAGGCCGGTGGCGCGTAACTTGCTCCCCTGCACGAAGAAAGCCCAAGCGGCTAGGACGGAGCCCGGCCCGTGGAGCAGGTAGCGCGCCCAGATCTCGGGGAGTGTCCAGGGCGAAGCGCTGCTTGCCGACGGCGGGAGGAACGAAGAGAGGACGATGCCGCTCCACAGAGCCAAAGGGATGGCTGCACCCCAGCGGAGCACCTTGTTAAGACGGCTTGGCCCCTCCAGTAGGACGTTCAGGCCGAACGGAAAGAGCAAGAGGCCGGAAAGAGCCAGGAAGCCAACGCGCAAGGCCTGCAGAACATAGATCGTTGGGTCGGAGTATAGGCGTAGCAGAAGAAGGGCGTTCAGCCAATCAACGATGCTGCGACTCAGGCTGGAGGCCGCCACCCACCGCAAATGACGAGCCAAGGCCAGTTCGCTGGGACGGTGGGATTCTAATACGATCGCGAGGCCTGTGGCGAAGAAGGCCAGGCCGTAGAGGAAGAAGATGAGCGGCAGGTTGGCATCCCAAAAGCCTCGCGCGGGGTTCATCGGAGCCTCCGCTCGGCCGCCGGGGTTCCTTCATCCCCGTCTGCTTGCCCCCTCGGTAAACGAAACAGCATGGCTTGCCCCTCGGCGGCCATGTCCAGCCACGCTGTTGCGTAGACAATGTGAGCGAGGCGGGGCTCGAATCCCTATCTCCATTATATCATAAAAGTCAATGGTGCCCTCTTTCACTTGTAGGCTGGGAGCGCGGCTCCGTCTCCGTGTGGCCTTCAGGTAGATGACTTGCCGGGTTGCGGCGAAGGGGAAAGCGTGATAAGATTCCCTCCGACGCAAGAGAGACCTGGTGGAAAGGAACGAACTCCTGACATGGAAAAGGACTCTTTCGCCTTTCTGAAGGCTTTGGTGGAGGCGCCCAGCCCCTCGGGGTTTGAGCAGCCTGCCCAGAAAGTCTGGCGACAATACGTGTCCCCCTATGCCGACCGGGTGGAGACGGACCTTCACGGCAACTGCATAGCCGTCAAGAACGAACAAGGGAGCCCTCGCGTCCTGCTGGCCGGGCACTGCGACGAGCTCGGCTTCATGGTGCAGTACATCAACGACGAGGGGTTCATTTACTTTCGGACCATCGGCGGGTTTGACCTCAACATCATCCCAGGCCGCAGGGTGCAGATCCACACGAAGAACGGGCCCGTCTTCGGGGTTACGGGCAAGAAAGCCATCCACGTGATGACGGAGGAGGAACGGAAGAAGAAGGTGGAGCTGCACGAGCTGTGGATTGACATCGGCGCGAAGGACAAGAAAGAGGCCGAGTCCCTGGTCTCGGTGGGCGATCCCGTCACCTACGCCGTCGGCATGGAGGAACTGCGGGGAGACCTGTACGTATCCCGAGGCTTTGACGACAAGGCCGGCGCCTTCGCCGTCGGCGAGACGTTGCGGCTCCTCGCGGGCAAGGCCCTCTCGGCCGCGGTCTATGCCGTGTCCACCGTCCAGGAGGAGGTAGGGCTGCGGGGCGCTCATACCAGCGCGTTCGGCGTCAACCCCAAGGTGGGGATCGCGGTGGACGTCACCCATGCGACCGATCACCCGGACATGGACAAGCGGAAAGTCGGCGACATCCGCCTCGGGGGCGGGCCGGTCATCGCGCGGGGGGCGAACATCAACCCGGTCGTGGAGCGGCTCCTGATCCAGGCCGCGCAGGAGGAGGGCATCCCTTACCAGTTGGAAGGCGAGCCGGGCGGCACGCCCACCGATGCCAACGCCATCCAGCTCACCCGCGCCGGCGTCGCCACCGGCCTGGTGAGCATCCCCTTGCGCTACATGCACACGGCGGTAGAGATGCTCTCGCTGAAAGACCTGGAAAACGTGGCCAAGCTCCTCGCGGCCTTCGTCGCCCGGGTGGACGACGGTGTGGACTTCAGGCCGTAGAACCTTGAAGAAACGAGAGAGGTGCAACTCAACATGAGCCGGCGTCCCTCCCTTCGCTTCTCCGTGATCGGCATCAATCACGGGCACATCTACGCTCAGGTGAACGCGCTCCTGCGCGGCGGCGGGGAACTGGTCTCCTTCTACGCCAAAGAGCCCGACCTCAGCGCCCAGTTCTCGCGCACCTACCCTCAGGCTAGGCTGGCCCGCAGCGCGCAGGAGATCCTAGAGGATGAAAGCATCCAACTGATCGCCAGCGCTGCCATCCCTAACGAGCGAGCCCCTCTCGGCATCGCCGCGATGCGGCACGGCAAAGATTTCATGAGCGACAAGCCCGGCTTCACCACGTTGGAACAGTTGGCCGAGGCGCGGCGGGTGCAAGCCGAGACGCGCCGCCTCTATTTCGTTTACTTCAGCGAGCGCTTTGAGAACGCCGCCACCACCAAGGCGGGCGAACTGGTGCGGGCCGGCGCCATCGGGCGCGTAGTGCAGACGATCGGCCTGGGGCCGCATCGCACCAACCTTCCCCAGAGGCCCGACTGGTTCTTCCGCCGCGCCCAGTACGGCGGCATCCTCAACGACATCGGCTCGCACCAGATAGACCAGTTCTTCTTTTTCACAGGCTCCACCACCGCCGAAGTGGTCGCCGCGCAGGTGGCGAACTACAAACACCCCCAATATCCGGAGTTGGAAGACTTCGGCGATCTGATCCTGCGGGGAGACCGCGGCACCGGCTACATCCGGGTGGATTGGTATACCCCCGACGGCCTGGGGGTTTGGGGCGACGTTCGCCTCTTCGTCCTCGGCACCGATGGCTACATAGAGGTGCGCAAATATTGCGACCTCGCCGGCCGTCCAGGCGACAAT
Source organism: Anaerolineae bacterium (assembly GCA_034434975.1). Taxonomy (GTDB): domain Bacteria; phylum Chloroflexota; class Anaerolineae; order JADYZS01; family JADYZS01; genus JADYZS01. The sequence goes on from DAOTYP010000067.1 coordinate 8,283, forward strand.
CACCTCTTCCTCGTGGACCATCAAGGCGTCCACTACGTGGATTGCAGCCAGGTGGATCTGCCCTGTGGCCGCCTCTTGGTGGAGGATGTGCTCAACCGCACGGAGACGGCCATGTCCCAGGCCCATTGTTTCCTCGTATCCGAGATCGCGTTGCGGGCGCAGGCGCAGGCGAAAAGGTTGGGGTATTTGCAAGATGCCTGAGAAACTGCGGGTCGCGGTCGTCGGCTGCGGCGTCGGCAGGTTCCACGCCGCAGCCTATCGGAAACTGGCGCAGGAGTACGAGCTCCTGGCGATCTGCGACGTGGATGAAGCCAAGGCCCGGCAGGTTGCCGCGGACTACAACGTCCCGCGCGTCAGCACCGACCTTGACGACCTCTGCCGCATGGACGACCTGGACGTGATTGACCTCTGCACGCCGCCCTACCTGCACTTCGCCCAGGTTCGTCAGGTCTTGGCCGCGGGCAAGCACGCCATCTGCGAAAAGCCGTTGGTTGGCTCCCTCAAAGAGGTGGACCTCCTCGCGCGGGCCGAGGCCGAGTCAGGGCGGCGCGTGATGCCGATCTTTCAGAATCGGTTTGGCCACGGGCTGCAGAAACTCAAGTTCCTGGTGGCTGAGGGGGTAACGGGCCCCGCCTACCTGACGACGGTGGAGACCGCCTGGAGGCGGCGCGCCGACTACTATGCCGTGCCGTGGCGCGGGAGATGGCAGACCGAACTGGGCGGCGTGCTGACCACCCACGCCATCCACGCGCACGACATGCTTACCTACATCCTCGGCCCGGTGAAGAGCGTCTTCGCGCGCCTCACCACGCGGGTCAACCCGATCCAGGTGGAAGACTGCGCCTCGGTCTCCCTGGAGATGGCCGATGGCTCCCTCGCGTCCCTCTCGGCCACGTTGGGTTCCGCGGTGGAGATCAGCCGCCTTCGCTTCTGCTTCCGCAACGTGTGCGCCGAGAGCAACACGCAGCCTTACGCTCCCAGCAGCGATCCCTGGACCTTCACAGGGGATTCGCCGGAGTGGAACGAGCGGATCGCAGAGGCGCTGGCGCGTTTCGTGCCTCAGCCGGAGTCCTTTGAAGGTCAATTTCTGCGCTTCTATCGCGCCTTGCAGGACGGCGGTGAACTCCCTGTCACCCTGGCCGATGCCAGAACCTCGGTGGAGTTGCTGACGGCGATGTACCATTCCGCCGAGACGGGGCAAGCGGTCACGCTCCCTCTCGGCGAGGACCATCCCAAATACGCCGGCTGGCAACCCTGAAGCCGAGGGGAGCCTGAGCGGACCGTTTCCATGAGGCCACTGCGCGCAGGGCCGGCGAAGCATGTGAGAAATTTCTCAAACTTCCCCTTGACATTTGGTTTAAGGTTAATTATAATAGTATCATTATCGCGCAGGTTGGGCCCAACCTTCCCCTCAGATTTGTCATCGCTTGCCCGCGAGCCGTCAGAACAAGGGCGTCCTCGGCTCGGCGTTTGTGCAACCCGGAGATGTCGGTGATCTCAGCGTGCCACGCGCCTCGTCCATGAGGAGTCGGGAGGAGGTCATGACGCTGCTTGGAGTAGGGATGGGCAGGCGCCAAGGGGCGCGCGGCGTGTCGTCTTATTTTGTCTGAGAAGGGGGTGGTCGCCCTAGGTGAGTCAAGCGCCGAACCGAGAAGCCGACGGCTCTCTCAGGTTCGGGAAGTTGCAACAGCGTTGTGAACTCTCATTTTGGGGAGGAGGTATTCTATGCGTTCTCTCAAGGTCATCAGCCTGATCGTGCTCGTCGCCATGGTCCTCACATCCTGCGCCGGCGCGCCAGGCACCACAGGCACTAAGGAGATCAAGGTAGCCATCTTGGCCCCGCTGTCCGGGCCCGTCCCGACGTTCGGTGTCATGACGCGCGACGGCGCGTTGATGGCGATAGATGAATGGAACGCCAAGGGCGGGGTCCTGGGCAAGAAGATCGTGCCCATCGTGGAGGATAGCCAATGCACGCCCGATCCGGCGGTCAACGCCGCGAACAAGGTGATTGACCAGGACAAGGTCAAGTTCATCATTGGCGAGGTCTGCTCCAAGGCTTCCATCCCCGTCTCCGAGATCGCCAACAGCAAGAAGGTCATCCAAGTCAGCCCCACCTCCACCAACCCGGCCGTCACGGTGGACAAGGACGGCAAGACGAAGCCTTACATCTTCCGCGCCTGCTTCATTGATCCCTTCCAGGGCAAGGTCGGCGCCAAGTTCGCCATGGAGCAGCTGGGCGCCAAGAAAGCCTTCATCCTGCTGGACCAAGCCAACGACTACGTGAAGGGCTTGGCCGAGGTCTTTGAGGCGGAGTTCAAGGCCATGGGCGGCCAGGTCGTCGGCAAGGAGACCTATACCGCTACCGATACCGACTTCTCGGCCATCCTGGCCAAGGTCGCCGAGGCGAAGCCCGATGTCGTTTACCTGCCTGACTACTACAACATCGTCAACCTGGTCACCAAGCAGGCTAAGGAGAAGGGGATCACCACGCCGTTCCTGGGCGGCGACGGTTGGGACTCGTCCGACCTGGACCTCGCGGCCGCGGACGGCGGCTACTTCACCAACCACTACTCGCCTGAGGACACCCGTCCCGAGGTGCAGAACTTCGTGAAGAACTTCGGCGAGAAGTACAAGGACGACAAGGGCAACCCGAAGGTCCCGGATGCGCTGGCGGCGTTGGCCTATGACGCCACGAACCTCCTCTTGCAGGCGATCAAGGAGGCCAACTCTGAGGATCCGGACAAGGTGAAGACTGCCCTGGAGAAGATCACCTTCAACGGCGTCTCCGGCAAGATCACCTTGGACGCGCAGCACAATCCGGTCAAGTCGGCCACCATCCTGGCGGTGAAGGATGGCAAGGTGAAGTTCAACTCGGTGGTGAACCCGTAGCCGCAGGGCCCGACAGAACACCGATGGAGGGCGACCTAGGTCGCCCTCCATTGTGCCTTCTCTGACCTTTCGCTGTGTAAGGAGACGGCGCGTTCATGCAAGCGGCGATCACAGCCCGTAAACCTGCGACGAGCGCGGCCAGGCCGGGCGCTCGCCTGGCCTGGATCGGCCAGGGTTTCCTCCTGTTCCTGGCGCTGTTGGCCCTCTACATTTTGGGGCGCAACTTCGTGAGAAACCCGGTGCTGTTCGGCCAGATCGTCATCAGCGGCCTGCAGTTGGGGTTTGTGTATGCCCTCATCGCCCTGGGCTACACCATGGTGTACGGCATCGTCAAATTGATCAATTTTGCCCACGGCGACGTGTTCATGGTGGGGGCGTTCGTCAGTTATTACGCGGTGGCCCGGTTCAGGCTGCATCAGTGGCCTGCTTTGGTGGCGCCCGACCTTCCCTCCAGCCTGGTGGTCGTCATCGGCTCGTTGACGGTGATCCTCCTCTCCATGATCGTGTGCACGGCGCTGGCGGTTACCATTGAGCGGGTCGCTTACAAGCCGCTGCGCGACGCGCCCCGCATCGCCGCGCTGATCACGGCCATCGGCGTATCCTTCTTCTTGGAGTTCTTTGGGGCGCTCCATTTCGTCTTCTCGCCTCGCTTCATTCCCTACGAGCGCCCCTTTGAGGTCGCCACCTGGTACATCAAGGACGGCGTCCACCTCGTGCAGCGAGGGGAGGCCGCGCCCGAAAACAGCCTCACCATCTCCAACATCTTGCTCATCATCATGGCCGCGTCGCTCCTGATGCAACTCCTCCTGCAGTTCCTGGTGCGGCGGACGAAGATCGGTAAGGCGATGCGGGCGGCAGCGTTTGACAAGCCCACGGCTCGGCTGATGGGGATCAACGTGGATCGGGTCATCTCCTTCACCTTCGCCGTAGGGGCCTCCTTCGCAGGGCTGGGCGGCGTGCTGTATGCCATCGCCTACCCGTCTATCTGGACGCAACTGGGTGTCCTTCCCGGCCTGAAGGCCTTCGTGGCGGCGGTGCTGGGCGGCATCGGCAGCATCCCCGGCGCGCTCGTCGGCGCGTTGATCATGGGGCAGGCGGAGGCGCTCACTGCAGGCTACGTCTCTACACCGATGCGCGATGCCGTCGCCTTCACCATCCTGATCATCGTCCTGTTGGTGCGTCCGACGGGCATCTTCGGTGAGCCGGAGAAGGAAAAGGCATGAGGGTCTGCCGATGAACGTCAACGTAGGGTTTCTGATCATCAGCATCTTCAAGATAGGGGCCGTGCTGGCCTACCTGTACGGCCTCCTTTGGGTGCTGGGGCATGCCGCCAAATGGGTCAAGATTGTCGGCATCTTGGCCGCCTTCGGCCTTGTCCAGTTCGCCCTCTGGTTCCAGGTCGGCGACTTCCGGCTCTTGAACGATTTTGACAGCGGCCTCCTGTTCCAGGCCTGTGCGATGACGATGGTGGCGCTAGGCCTTAACCTGATCTACGGCTTCAACGGCCAATTCAGCCTGGGCCAATGGGGCTTCTACGGCATCGGCGCGTACACGGCGGCAGACATCACCTACCGTTGGACGAACAGGGATGCGCGCGGCTTGTTGGTGGCCGGCATCGGCGTCATCTTGGCCGGTCTGGTGATCTGGGGCGTCAACATCCTGCTGCGGCGGTACAGGGGGATGCCGGTCCTCTCGGCCTTCACCCTCTACCTGATCGGCGTCTTGGCCGCGGGCACCGTCGCCGTTTGGGTCGGCAACGCGTTGAACCCGCTATTGGTGCCCCTTTTCGGGACCAGCGAGGCGCCCGGCGTGTTGAGCAGCGGCGCGGTGCTGCAGGTGGTCTTCCTCCTTGCCATCCTCATCGCGGGCGCCTTCGCCGCCGAGGTCAGTTTCCTCTTCGGCCTCCCTGTGCTGACCTTGGGCAGCGACTACTTCGGCATCGCCACCCTCGGCTTCACCATCGTCGTGAACACCTTGATGGTCAACTCGGATACTATCCTCCCCTTCCCGGAGATGAAGGGCGGGCGCGGGATGATCGGCATTCCCAAACTGACGACCTGGTTCTGGGCGTTCCTGTTCCTCCTCCTTGTGATCGTCATCATGCGCAACCTGATCTACTCCAGCACGGGGCGCGCGCTCATGTCGGTCCGTGAGGATGAGACGGCGGCCAAGGCGATGGGGATAGACGTGGCCGCGTACAAGTTGCTGGCCTTCGTCATGGGGTCTTTCTTCGCCGGCATCGGCGGCGCCGTGTACGCCCATTACATCGGTTTCCTCAGCCCCGGCGCCTTCAGTTTCTTGCAGGGCTTCAACCCCCTGATCATCGTCGTGTTCGGCGGGCTCGGGAGCATGACCGGCACCATCGCCGCCTCTTTCGGCTGGATCTTCTTCTTGGAAGGGCTCTTGCGCGTGCTCCTGAGCCAGTTGGGCACGGAAGCGCCCACCTGGCGCTTCGTCCTCTACCCGATCACGCTCCTGTTGTTGATGTTGCTGCGGCCGCAAGGGCTCCTGGGTTCGGTGGAGTGGGGCTTCTTGCGCGCGCCCCGCATGCAGGCGCGCGTCAGCGAGCCGCCCACCCCCGCCTCAGCGACGGCGCCGGCTGTCAAATAGGGAGGGAGCGACGATGACGGAACAAGCGGCAACCTCTCCTTCCCCTCAACCACCGGTGTTGGAGATCCGTCGGCTGACGAAAGCCTTCGGCGGCCTTCTGGCCTGCCACAACTTTGACCTCACGGTGCAGCGCGGGGAACTGGCCGGGCTGATCGGCCCCAACGGCGCGGGCAAGACGACCGTGTTCAACATGATCAGCGGCCTGTACGTCCCCACCAGCGGCGAGATCTATTTTGAGGGCCAGAACATCGTCGGGATGGAGCCCTTTGAGATCACCCAATTGGGGATCGGGCGGACGTTCCAGAACATTCGCCTCTTCCCCAACCTGACCGTGCTGGACAACGTGCGCATCGCCTATCATCCCCATGCGGGCTACGGCCTCTTGGATGCGCTGCGGCGCAACGGCCGGTTCGCCGTGCGAGAGCGCGAGTTGACCGAGCGCGCCCGGGATTTCCTGGCGATCTTCGGGCTGGAGCGGTACCAGGATGAACTGGCCAAGAACCTCCCTTACGGCGAGCAGCGTCGTGTGGAGATCGCGCGGGCCCTGGCCAGCAGCCCGCGCCTCTTGCTGCTGGATGAGCCTGCGGCCGGGATGAACCCCGGTGAGATCGTGCGGCTCATGGACCTCATCCATTTCATCCGCGATCGCTTCAACTTGACCATCCTTCTGATAGAGCATCAGATGCGGTTGGTCATGGGGATCTGCGAGCACATCACCGTCATGGATTTCGGCGAGGTGATCGCTCGCGGCACGCCCAGCGAGATCCAGAACCACCCGCGGGTCATAGAGGCCTATTTGGGGCGCAGCGCCGTCGCGCGCGGGGATACCGTCGCGCGCCTGGCCCGCAAGGCCTGAGTGCCCTCGGCCTTGACCGATTGCACAAGCACGACGGCCCTGCTTCCGAAGAAGCAGGGCCGTCGTACAGGGCGATCCCTGCGGCGTCTCTGGAGGGCATCAGGCCGGGGATGTCTCAGAAGATGTTCAGCAGCACCTCTTTCTTCCGCTCCAGATAGTACAGGTAGTTCTTAAACGACACGTCCGCGGGCACGCGATGGTCCACCGAGGGGATGTAACCGCCCTCCTCCGCCAGCGGACGCAGCCGGGCCAGTTCCTCGTCAATGGCCCGACCGCCCTGGATGAGGGCCCGCTTATCCACCGCGCCGATCAGGAGAAGGTCTTTTCCGAACTCCCTGCGCAGCCTCATCACGTCCGTATGGGCCGACTCAATGGGGAACATGACGTTGATGCCGCCTTCCAGCCAGCCGGGCACCAACTCATGGATGTTCCCGTCGCAATCCAGCACGTTGATGTCCACGTCGTATTTGCGCAAGGTCTCCGTCACGCGCCGGTAGCGCGGCACCATCAGTTCGTGGAACAACTTAGGCGAGATGAGCGGGCCGCGATTGTAGCACATGTCCTCCCACCACCACGCCAGGTCCACATCCAGGCCGGGAAAGACCTTCTCAATCAGATAGATGGTCTGTTCGGTGAGGTGCTCCATCATCTCCTCTACCCACTTCTTGTCGGTGAGGATGGCGATGGAAAGGTTCTCCACACCCATCCAATTGCGAATCCAGCCGTAGAGGGAGCCGGCGTTGAAGCGAATCGGCATGCCGGCGGCATGGGCCTTCTGCACCGCCTCCTGCACGTCGCCGTAGATGCGAGCAGGGTCGCTGTAGTCCAACCGTTCCTTGTATTTGAGCCAGTCCTCTCGCGTTTCCAGACCGTACTTCACGAAGAAGGGCATGGTGGTCGCGCCGCTTTTGGGCACTTTGGTGATGTTGCCCTCGCCATCCTGCACGATGTTGTACTCCCCTTCCTCGCCGAGCACCTTGGCCTCAAAGGGGGGGAAGAGGCCCACACGTACCGGCAGCCAAGGGATGATCTCCACGCCTTCCAGGCCCAGGTAGCGTTCCACATCCTCGTTGGTTTTCACGTGGTGGGGGAGGCCCTGCTCATGCCAGAGGGCGATGGTCTCATCCCAATAGCCGAAATCCACGTTCGGCAGGCGATCGGGGGTCTGCCAATGCAAGACTCGGTTGAAGCGTTCGCGTGTTGTCATGGCTGCTCCTCATGAGGGATGATGGGTCGGTTCTACTTGGCCAAAACGCCAGCCATGCGGTAGAATTCTAAGTCTATGCTCTTGGGCTTGGCGACGACCTCCTCCAAAGGGGTTTCGGCGATCCTGTTGCCGATCAGGCCGATCATGACGCCGCTCTTGCCTGCATGGAGCGCCTGCACTGCGGCCACGCCCAGGCGCGTCGCCAGGAGGCGGTCAAAGGCCGTGGGCGAGCCGCCCCGCTGCACGTGCCCCAGCACCGTTACCCGCACGCTGAAGCCCAGTTCGTCCTGGCGAGCCTTCAGGTACTCGGCCACCGCTTGCGTGCCGGGCCGCGCGCCCTCCGCCACGATGATGATGCAGTGGGCCTTGCCGCGCAGATAGGCGTCCTGCAACTCGGCGGCCACCTTCTCCACCGGCGTCTCCACCTCCGGGATCAGGACCAACTCGGCGCCGCCGGCGATGCCGCTCATCAAGGCCAGGTAACCGCAGGCGCGCCCCATGACCTCAATCAGGAAGGCGCGTTGGTGAGAAGAGGCGGTATCTTTGATCTTGTCAATAGCCTCAATCACGGTGTTCAGGGCCGTGTCCACGCCGATGGCCATGTCGGTGCCCACGATGTCGTTGTCTATGCTGCCCGGCACGCCCACGACGGGGAAGCCCATCTTGTGGAGTTCCAGCGCGCCGCGCATGGAGCCGTCGCCGCCGATGACGACGAGCCCCTCAATGTTCTGCCGGTTCAAGTTGCGCAGCGCCTCGCGTCGGCCTTGCACCGTGGTGAACTCTTGAGAGCGCGCCGTGCCCAGGATGGTTCCGCCGCGACCGATGATACCACCCACCGAGCGCGCGGTCATCGGTTGCATCTCGCAGGCGATCAGGCCCGCGTAGCCGCGACGGATGCCGTAGACCTCCATCCCCAGGCTCAGGCCCATGCGCACGACGGCGCGAATGCAGGGGTTGAAGCCGGGGCCGTCGCCCCCGCTGCAGAGCACGCCGATGCTTTTCATGTCAGTGCACCTCCTCAATGCGGAGCGCGTCAGGCCCCAACATCGCGGTCACCTTCCGCGCCAGTTCCTCGGAGCAGGAGGTATAGTTGTTGGGGAAATCCAAAAGGAAACGCCGGTCGTTGTAGGTCACGTAGAGGCTGAAGCGATCCCGGCCCGGATAAGCGGTGAGGAGGTCGTACAATTCGCCCAACCGACGCTGCACCTCCGCCAGAGGGCCGACGGCGCGCACGGTGATGTGC
>DAOTYP010000068.1:0-5377 GCA_034434975.1 Anaerolineae bacterium
ACCGGCGACGACGCGATCGTCTTTTACTCGTCCAGCATTTACGGCCAGCCGCTCCCGTGCGAAAACATCACCATCACCAATTGCCGCCTCTCGTCGGCCTCCAGCGCGCTCAAGTTCTGCGACGGCAACATGAACGCCATCCGCAAGGTCGTGGTGGACAACTGCGTGATCACCGGCTCCAACCGCGGCCTGGCGTTCATGGTGTTTGACGGCGGCGTGGTGGAGGATGTGGTCCTCTCCAACCTCACCGTGGAATGTCGGCGGTTTGACTGGTTCTGGTGGGGCGACGGCGACCCCTTGCACTTCAACCTGATCAAGCGGAGCCAGATTGACCCGCACATAGACCCCGCCAAAGAGCCCGCGATCGGGGCCATCCGCAACGTCCTCATCCGCAACGTCTTCGCCCGCGGCATGGGGCCGTGCGTCCTGCACGGGCATCCCGACTCGTACTTGGAGAACGTGGCGCTGGAGAACGTCCATCTGGTCGTCTCCGAGGACCCGCAGGTGCCCCCTCCCTTGCGCAAGACGGTGAACGCCCTGACCGTGCAGAGGGCGCGTCACTTCCGCCTGAAGGATGTGGAGATCGTCTGGGGGGAGCCGGCCTCGGAGAAGTGGCGGAGCGCCCTCGTGCTGGAGGACGTTCAAGACCTGACCTTGGACGGCCTGGCCGCCCGACAGGCCCCGAACGGCGCGGACGCGCCGGCGGTCGTCTTCAGGCAGGTGGACGGCGCTACGGTGCGGAACTGCAAGGCCCTGGCGGGGACCGGCGTCTTCTTCCACTTCGCGGGGGAGGGGACGCGCGACATCGTCCTGGCGGGGAACGATTACCGTCAGGCACAGGTCCCGTGGCGCGTGGCGGGCGAGGTGAGCCCTGCGGCGGTGCGCGAGGGCTGACTGCCCGCGGGCGTGGGCCGCAGCCGTGGGGCGCCTTGCCGGCGGTTGCGGCCCGGTTTTACCCCCGTTCCGCCTGTCGCGAGGGGCTGCGGGCGGATATAGTCATCGGAGGGCCGTTTCGGCGCTGATCACATTGGAAGAATCCTCTTTCAGCATTCCGGCGCGTTTGGCGGATGAACTTCGCGTAGCAAAACACGTCGTTGCGCTCACCGGCGCGGGCATCTCGGCGGAGAGCGGCGTGCCGACTTTCCGCGCGGCGCAGACGGGCCTGTGGGCGCGGTACGATCCTTTGGAACTGGCTACGCCGGAAGCCTTTCGGCGCCAACCGCGCGTGGTGTGGGAATGGTACGCCTGGCGGAGGGAACTGGTGGCGCGCGCGTCGCCCAACCCCGGCCACCTGGCGTTGGTGGAGATGGAACGGCGCGTGCCCCGTTGGACGTTGATCACCCAGAACGTGGACGGGCTGCACCAGCGCGCGGGGAGCAGGGCGGTGATAGAGTTGCACGGCAACATCCGGCGGATCAAGTGCTCTCGCGAGGGAGAGGTGGTGGAGTCCTGGGAGGAGACGGGGGAGGTGCCGCCGCGATGCCCCCGTTGCGGCGCGCCCTTGCGGCCCGATGTCGTCTGGTTCGGCGAGGCGCTCCCTTCCCAGGCGTTGACGGAGGCCTTCGTCGCGGCCGGGGCCTGCGACCTCTTCCTCTCCATCGGCACCTCCGGCGTGGTGGAGCCGGCGGCCTCGCTCCCTTACGAGGCCCTGCGGCGCGGGGCTGTGGTGGTGGAGGTCAACCCGGAGGAGACGCCCTTGACCGCGCAGGCCACGTACGCCCTGCGCGGGCCGGCCGGGCGCGCCCTCCCTGCGTTGGTGCGCGCCGCGTGGGGTGTTGACCTTCCTTCGTTTAGCGATAATTTTACATAATTTCACCGCAAGTGTCTGCGACGATCCCCGTGAACGGTGCGGGTCATCCGCTCTGCTCCCGTGGGTGAGCGGCCCCTGGCCATCGTGCCTGGATGTGGTCCGTGGGCTCAGTGGGAGATGACGACGGGGCCCATTCAGATGGCCTTTCGTGTAGTAAAGAATGTCGTTCTGCCCCTTGTAGTGCCGCGCGCGGGGTTTCATGCCTCTGTCGCCGGGCCCTGTGGTCTTGACGTCTCAGCTACCTCAGGAGCGGGCGCCCCCAACCACTTTGCGTGTAGTCATAGTGGGGAGATCCATGCCGGCTCGGCCAGCTCGCCTCGCTCGTCAAAGCGCATCGGCCGTGGCGGCGTGATCACCTCCCAGTCCCCGTGGCTAGGCCCGGCCTGCAGGAGCGCCTCGGAGACCTGGATGCGCTCCAGGTGCAACGTGTCGCGAATGCGGGCGGCGCGCACCTGGTGGGGGGGCAAGCCGAGGAGGCTCAGCGCCAGGTGGATGGCCGCCTGCGGCGTCTCGGCCACCAGGGGGATCTTGGCCCGTTCCAGAAAGCCGGAGGTGATCACGTTCTTGTAGGTGGCCGTGAAGTCTATGCTTTCGTAAAGGCGGCGGGTGATGATGTCGGCCAGACCGACGCCCGTGGCGTTGCCGTGGGAGGCGGGCGTGAGGCTCAGGGCCACCAGCCAGCGGATGCGCGGCGAGGGGAAATCGGGCTCGCCGCGGATGTAAAGGCGGCCGATGACCGCCGTGTCCATGCCGGTGCCGCTGATGTCCTTCCCCATCTGGTCCACGATGAGGAGGTCGCACTCGTCAAAGGGGAGTCGGGCGCGCATCGCTCGCGCCCGCGCCAGGAGCTCCGGCTCGCGCGCCGGTATCTCCGCCGGCAGGAGGCCCACGATCTCCGCCGTCTGGTCGTAGCCGTCCTCCAGGATGGCCAGCCCCAGGACGATGGGCGCGCGGGCCAGGGCGACCCTCGCCACGCGCGGCATGTACTCCCTGAGCCCGCGCGGGCCATGGGCGTGCAGCGTTGCCGCCGCGCGCTCCTTGCCCAGGCCGATGGCGATCATCTTGTGGAGCCCGCTCTCCACCGGCCCGGTGAAGGAGGTATGGGGCTTCACCCGGTTGACGACCAGGATGCCGTCGGCCTGGGCCGCTTGCGCGTCCAGGTACACGGGGATGCCGTCCTCCGTTCGCCCCAATTCCACCACCTCCATCGTGGCGTGGATGGGCGCGCCGACGCGCTCCGGCGTCACGCCTAGGTCGGCCAGGAGGGCCAGTTGCCCCTGGGCCGTGGCGCCGCCGTGGCTTCCCATGGCGGGGACGAAGAAGGGATCCAGGCCGCGGGCGCGCGCTTCCTCGGCTACAGTGCGTAGGATCAGGGGGATGTGATTGATGCCGCGGCTCCCGGCGGTGATCGCCACGCGGCTGCCGGGCTTCAGCCCGTTGGCCCAATCCCCGCGCGCCATGGCCGCGCGCACGGCCGCGGGGATGTCGGCCAGGGGCGCGTGGCATAGGCGCGGGGCCACCGTCGCCAGCCAAGGGTAAGCGTCCATGGCCCCAAGTATAGCGCGATGGGGCTCGGCGGGCAAGCGCCTGGGTCGGAACTGCACTTGATTTAGGGGCAGCGGATCACCCCTTGCGCCCACAGGCAGCCGCCGCACGTCGGGAAGGGGTTGCCGAAGCAGTCCGTCTCGTTCATCTCCGAGAGGTCGCAGCCGCCGCAGAAGGTGCAGGGCGAGAAGGTGAAGGCCCTCACCCGCGCCCGGAAAGCCTGATGCGCAGCCTCTTCCCATAGCGAGGCTAGGTCTCTTTCGGCCACGTTGCCGATGACGTAGCGCCGCGAGAGGCGCCGACGATGGTGCAGGAAACTGACATGGTCGTGCAACAGGGGCAGGCAGGGGCTGAAGCGGCCGTCCCAGCCGATCGCCGCGGCCTCGTCGGCGATGAAGGGGCAACGGTCGTTGGCGTGGCCCAGGTTGCAACCGGCGTAGGAGACGTTTTGCCCGCCGCGCATGATCTCCAGGAGGGGCTTTTGCGTCGCCTCCTCCAGGTCCATCTTCGGCAGCTCTATGCTCGGCACCCAAGGCGACGGCAGGTAGGCGATGGCGCTCAGGGCGCGCTGGTAGAGCGTTTCCTCTTGCATCTCGGCCGTGTAGGGGAGCACGTTGGTGACCAGGTAGCGCGTGGCGCCTAAGGCGCGTCCCAGGCGCAGAAGCGCGGGCAGGTCGGCGATGTTGCGCCGCATGGCCACGAACGCGATGCCGATCTCCGGCTGCGGGCGGTGGCCCGGACGCCGCAGGCTGCCGAAGCGGGCCACGTTGGCGATGACCTGGGGCAACTGGGCGCCCAGGCGGATGTCCATGTAGGTTTCCGGCCGCGCGCCGTCTAGCGAGACCCACAGCCGGTCAAGCCCGGCCGCGATCAGCCCTCGCGCCTTCGCTTCGCTCAGGAGCGTGCCGTTGGTGATCATCTCCGTCAACGCGCCCAGCGCCTTGACCTCTGCGACCATCTCCACGATGTCCGGATGCCCCAACGGCTCGCCCTGACCGCCGAAGAAGACGGTCGGCGGCGGCGACCAGGCCCGCAGCCCGGCTACGATGCGCGCGAAGTGGGTCGCGCTCATCTGGCCGGGCGGCTCGTCCCAGACGTGGCGCAGGCACATTCGGCAGTTGAGGTTGCATTGGTTGGTCGGCTCAACGTAGAGTTTGCGGGGTCGCGTCGCAGCCGGAAGGAGGCGCGCCTCGTCCCCTTTCTCGGACGCGGCGACCGGCGCGCCGCCGCGCGACAGACCTGGGCGCGCCGCAGCCGCCGGCTCCTCATCCACGCAAGCCTGAGATGGCCCTGGCATGGGCAGCCTCTCTCCCCTTCGTCCTGACGGAGGGACGGTTGGCGATCCTGCCGGCACCAGTATAGCGCGGCCGGGCCCGGCGGGCAAGGGATCACTCGGTCGCGCTTTGGCCTGTGTACAAGGCTTGATCGGGCGGCACCTGGCAACTGATCATCACGAGCGGCTCATCACCGGTGTTGATCGTCCCGTGCACAACCCCTGCCGGCACATACACGACATCCCAAGGGCCGATAGGCAGCCGTTCTTCGCCACTGCGAATGACGCCATGGCCGGAAAGGCAAATGATCACGTCCACCGAGTTTTTGTGCACGTGCTGGCGGAATTCCATGCCGGGCGCGTGCTCGCCGTAGTTGACGGTGAGCTCTTTCACCCCCATTTCCGGGTAGAGGACCTTCCAGGAAAAGGCGTTGCCCATCTGGAATTTGACGCCGTCGCGCTTGATGTTGACGATGCGAATCTGGTCCATCGTGAAGCCCTCCTCAAAGAAAGTAAGATGCGTTGAGCGGTGTAGGCAGAGGCTGGTTCAGGCGTCGGCCAGGAAGAACTCCCGCAGGAATCGGCATCCCTCGCGGGCGATCGCTTCCCTCTGGGCTTCCGGCGACTGGCCGGCGCGGGTTTTCAGCTCTTCGCCGAACGACTCAATGACCAGCGCGCCGTTGTAGCCGATCTTCCTCAACGCGGCGCGGATGCCATGCCAATCCATGTGGCCGCTTCCGGGCGTGGTG
>DAOTYP010000069.1:0-2928 GCA_034434975.1 Anaerolineae bacterium
TCGGCACGACGACGGTGGTAGCGATGCTGATGGACCTCCGTTCCGGCGCGCCCCTCGCGGTGGCTTCCAACCTGAACGGTCAGGCAACCTACGGCGCCGATGTGATCAGCCGCATCAGTTATACGATGACGGAGCCCAACGGCCTGGCCACCTTGCAACGGAAAGTCGTGGAAACGCTCAACGGCCTCATCCAGCAGGTGACGGCCCGAGCAGGGGTTCCGCGTGAACGCATCTACGAGGTAGTGGCTGCAGGCAATGCCACCATGCAGCATCTCCTCCTGGGGATTGATCCTGAGCCGATCTCCGTCGTTCCCTTCATTCCGGCCCTGGACAAGTGGGCGACCGTCAAGGCCCGTAGCATCGGCCTAGAGGTGCATCCGGAGGCGCCGCTCAGCGTCTTCCCATGCTGCGGGGCCTACGTCGGCGGCGACATCGTGGCAGGGTTGATCGCCACGGGCGTGGCCCAGGAGGACAAGTTGCGCCTCTTCGTGGACGTAGGAACCAACGGCGAGATCGCGCTCGGCTCGGCTAAGCGCACGATCACGACCGCCGCGCCCGCGGGGCCAGCCTTTGAGGGAGCGCAGATCCGCTGCGGCATGCGGGCGACCACCGGCGCGATTGAGGGTGTAAAGATCACGCCGGAGCAGATCCATCTCCAAACCATCGGCGACGCATTGCCCGTCGGCATCTGTGGCTCCGGGCTGATTGATGCGGTAGCCGAGATGGTGCGCGTGGGCATTTTGGACCGCTCCGGTAAACTCCTGACCCGCGAGGAGGCCGAGCCCGTGTTAGGCCCCTTCTTGGCCAGTAGGCTCGTTACGCTGGACGGCGGCTTGCGGGCCTTCGTGCTGGCAACGGAAGAGGAAGCGGGGGGCGCAGCGGTTGTGCTGACCCAAAGGGACGTGCGCGAGTTGCAGTTCGCCAAGGCTGCTATCGCCACAGGCATCGCTATCCTATGCCGAGAGTTGGGAGTTGAGCCGCACCAGATAGAAGAAGTGCTTCTCGCAGGCTCCTTCGGCAGTTACATCAATCCGGCGAGCGCACGACGCATCGGCCTGGTGCCGGATGTGCCCCTCTCGCGCATCAAGGCGGTGGGGAACTCGGCGGGAGAGGGCGCCAAGATGGCTCTCCTCAGTTTCCGGGAGCGGGCGAAGGCGGCGGCCCTCCCTGAGCGCGTGGAATATTATGAGTTGTCGGGACGAGTTGATTTCAACGAGGCCTTTGTGGACCAGTTGCCCTTCCCGGTGTTACGTGAGGAAAGTTGAGGATGGCGCGTTATCAGATCATGTACTGGAAAGACATTCCCAACGTAGTGCGGGCCTGGCAAGGTCAAGAAGAAGTGAAGAGACAACTTTCGCCCCGCTTTGCGCTGGCGATTGACGCCATCGCCACTGCAGAGGGCGAAACCGACGCCGACGTTTATCTGGACTCGTGGCATTGGGGGCCGGAGGAAGAGCGAGAAGGCTCCCCTGCGGCCGTGGCAGAGATGTTGGTGGCCGAGTTGGAGGCTGCCTGGCCTAAAGAGCGGCTGGCCGCCCGTGTGCGCGCGGCGACAGATCGCTCCGTAGGCGAGACCACCCAGGAGCCAGGAGCAGAATGAACCATGGCTGAGACAATGAGCGGGCGCGAACGGTTCTTGACGGCCCTGCAGCGCGGCATTCCCGACCGCGTCCCCATCTTTGAACTGATGATAGACCCCCGCGTCATCCAGGCGCTCATTCCGGGCGCGTCCTACCCCGACTTCGTGGAGAGGATGGGCCTGGATTGCGTGGTGACGCCAACCCCTTCCGCCCTCTACCGCCAGACCGTCATCGGCCAAGAGGGCCCCGATGTCCAGATCATCCAGACCGAATGGGGCGACACTCGAGCCAAAACCGCAGAACTGGTGCCGATCCCCATCGGGCATCCCGTCTCCAGCCGTGAGGATTGGGCCCACTATCAGATTCCCGATCCCCATGTGCCCAGCCGCATGGAGCCGCTCAAGGCGCTGGTGGCCCGCTTTCACGGCAAGAAGGCCGTCGGCATGCATCTGCACGATGCCTTCAGTTACCCCTCGTACATCCTCGGCATGACCAACCTCTTCATGCAGATGTACGAAGACCCTGCCTGGGTTCATGAGATCGTCGCGGCCTGCGTAGACCATAGCGTGGAGATGGTGCGCAACGCGGCCCGTGAGGGCGCGGACTTCATCGTCTTGGGCGATGATTACGGCGGTAAGAGCGGGCCGATGATGTCACCCGCACACTTTGAAGAGTTCTTCCTGCCTGGCCTGACGCGCGTGGTGCAGGAGGCGAAGCGCCTTGGCCTGTACGTCATCAAGCACACCGACGGCAACGTGTATTCCATCCTGGGCCAGATGGTGAAGGCGGGGATAGATGCCTTTCATCCTTCCGACCCCGGCGCGGGCATGGACATCGTGAAGGTGAAAGAGATGTACGGCGACCGCATCTGCGTCGTCGGCGGCATTGACACGGGCGACCCGCTGAGCCATTGGCCTGTGGCAACGTTGGTGGCCGAGGTGCGCCGCCGTATCCGGGAACTGGCGCCGGGGGGAGGCTGGATCATCGCCTCCAGCAACACCGTGCACGCTTCGGTCAAACCGGAAAACTACGCGGCCCTCGTTTGGGCCATACGCACCTACGGCCAGTACGATCACCTAGACCAGCCCTCGCCTGTCCCCGATTGGCAAGGCCCCTTGCCTCTCACCTCGTTCTAATGTCCAGCGATGGGTCGGCCTTCGTTTGGAGGAGCGCAGCCTTCCTCTCAGGAGGCCGGCGCTCTTTTTCTTGCTTCCCACCTATCCTAACCTGACTACGGAGGGAATCCATGAGAACTAACAGCGTCAAGGCTCGGCTGAAGGCTGGGCAACCCGTCTTCGGCTGCTTCATCACGGTTCCGGCCCCGATGATGGTAGAATTGTGCGGCCTC
>DAOTYP010000070.1:0-2004 GCA_034434975.1 Anaerolineae bacterium
CCAACAGATCGGCTGGGGCTTCATCGGCGGCTCGCTTCTCCTGGCCGCGCTCCTGTACCCCTTGCGCAGACGACGAGGGAGGTAGACCGCAAAGGTAAATCCGGGATAGGAGGTGATGGCTTTGAGCACGTCGGCTCTGGTCAAGAAGGGTGAATACCATGATTCGGTCACGCTCATGTTGCTCGCGAAGGCGCTCCTGGCCCTGCCGGGCGTGCGCGACGCGGCCGCGGTCATGGGCACCGAGGCCAACAAGGGCCTCCTGGCCGACGCCGGCCTCTTGACCGAGGAGGCGCGGGCGGCGGACGCCGGCGACCTGATCATCAGCGTGCAAGCCGAGACCCTTGTGCAAGCCGAAGGCGCGCTGGCGCAGGCGGAGAGGCTGCTGAAAGAGCGGCGCTTGGCCAAGACAGGTGAGGGGGCCGCCCATCGGCCCAAGTCGCTCGCGGCCGCGCTCAAGCACGCGCCCGATGCAAACTTGGCCGTCATTTCCGTGGCCGGGCGCTACGCCGCGCGCGAGGCTCGCTTGGCGCTGGAGAAGGGGCTCCACGTCTTCCTGTTCAGCGACAACGTGTCCCTAGAGGACGAGATCGCCCTGAAAAGGCTGGCTCTGGAGAAAGGCCTTCTCTTGATGGGCCCCGATGCCGGCACCGCCATCATCAACGGGATCGCGCTCGGCTTCGCCAACGCGACCCCGCGCGGGCCTGTGGGCATCGTAGGCGCGGCGGGGACCGGCATCCAGGGCGTAAGCGTAAGCATCGCCCGCGCAGGCAACGGCATCAGCCAAGCCATTGGCGTAGGCGGGCGCGACCTATCGGAAGCCGTGGGCGGAATGATGATGCAGGCTGTCGTGCGCGCGCTCCAGACCGACCCGGCCACCAAGGTGCTCTGCCTGGTCAGCAAGCCGCCCGCGCCCGGCATCGCGCAGAAGGTGCTGGAGACGGTACGGGAAACTGGCAAACCCGCCGTCATCTGCTTCCTGGGGGACGACGGCGCGGCCGCGCGCGAAGCGGGTCTCTTCCCCGCCGCCACGCTGGATGAGGCGGCCATCGCCAGCGCCGCCCTGGCCCAGGGGCAAAACCCAAGCCATGCCGTAGACGAGCACCGAAAGGTGACAGCGCAGAGTTTAGGGCAGAGGGGTGAGGAGGCGAAAGGTCGCTTTTCGCCGGAGCAAAGATACGTCCGTGGCCTTTTCAGCGGCGGCACCTTCTGCTACGAGGCCCAACTTGTGCTGCGCGAGCTGCTGGGCGTGGTCCGCTCCAACGCGCCCTTGGACAAGCACGACGCCCTGCCCGACCCCAACCGCAGCATCGGGCACACCTGCGTAGACCTGGGCGCGGACGAGTTCACCGTAGGTCGGCTGCACCCCATGCTGGATAACGACCTGCGCGTTCGCCGCCTACTGAGGGAAGCCGCAGACCCGGAAACTGCGGTTATCCTCCTAGATGTGGTGCTAGGATACGGCGCGCATCCCGACCCCGCAGGCGAGTTGGCCATGGCCATCCGTCAGGCCAAAGCCGACGCGGAGAGGAGCGGCCGCTACCTGGCCATCGTGGCCTACGTCTGCGGCGTGGCCGGAGACCCGCAGGGGTTCACCGAGCAGGAGGAGAAGTTGCGCGCGGCAGGCGTGATCCTCGCGCCGTCCAACGCCGCCGCGGCGCGCTGGGCTGGCCTGATAGCCCCTGCGCGAGCAGGGATTTGAGAGGTGAGGATGAGGTGTAAGGAAGAGATGGCTACCCCACTGTTCAACGCCCCACTGAAGATCGTCAACGTCGGCCTGGAGCAGTTCGCCGCGTCCTTGCAAGCCCAGGGCGCATCCGTGATCGCCGTGGACTGGCGCCCGCCTGCGGAAGGCTACGTGGAACTGACGCACACGCGCGCCGGCATAGACATAGACGCGGCCAACGCCGAAGCCCTGCGCCGCATCACCAGCGGACGCCCTCTCCTCGTCGGCATGGGGATCGCGCGCGAGGTCATCCCCGGTTTTCATGAGCGCCTCCTTTGCCA
>DAOTYP010000071.1:0-6462 GCA_034434975.1 Anaerolineae bacterium
TGTCGCCTTGGGAGGATGAGCACCGCAAACTGCAAATGGCGCTGCAAGGGGTGGAGTTAGTGCGCCGCGAACTGGAGGATGCCCGCGGGCGCCTGGCGCGCCTGCGGGAGTCCATCGCCGCCGACCGGGCGCAGCAAAGCAAACTGGCTCAGGCGGTCGCGCGTTTGCCGGAGGTAAGCCGCCGCCTGGCCGCGCAGGAAAGGGAGGTAGAGGAGTTGGATGGCCAAGAACGCCGCGCGCGCGAGGAACTGGCCGCGGCCCGCCAGCAGTTGGCGACCTGCGAGCGCCTGGCCCAAATGCGGATGGAGAAGGCCGAGGCCCATCTCCGCGTCACCCACGAACAAAAACTCTACGAGGAACTGCAGGCCGCCTTCGGCAAGAAGGGAATCCAGGCGATGATCATTGAGACGGCCATCCCCCAGATAGAGGAGGAGGCCAACCGCCTCCTGGCCCAGATGACGGCGGGGCGCATGCATGTCCGCCTGCTCACCCAAAAGGAATCCAAGAAGGGCGACATCCTGGAGACGCTAGACATCCTCATCGCCGACGAACTGGGCACCCGCAGTTACGAACTCTACTCCGGCGGCGAGGCCTTCCGCGTCAATTTCGCCTTGCGCATCGCTTTGAGCAAGTTGCTGGCCCACCGCGCCGGCGCCACCTTGCAAACGCTCATCGTGGACGAGGGCTTCGGCACCCAGGACGCCCAGGGGCGCGAACGCCTGGTGGAGGCCATCCACTCCATCCAGAACGAGTTTCAGCGCATCTTGGTCATCACCCACATTGACGAACTGCGCGACCTCTTCCCCGTCCGCATTGAGGTGACGAAAGGGGCGGACGGCTCCACCGTGTCGGTGAATTGAACGTGGGCGGAGAGGTAAAGTCCGACATTCCCATCCTGTGGTCAGATGCCGCGCTGCTGGTGGTCAACAAACCCGCCGGCCTGCCCACCCTGCCCGACGGCTACCATCCGGACAGCCCATGCCTGGTGCGCACGTTGGAGTCTTCGTGCGGGCGCCTGTGGGTGGTGCATCGCCTGGACCGCTACACCAGCGGCGTCCTCGTGCTGGCCCGCTCGCCGGAGGCGCACCGGGCCCTGAACATGCAGTTTGACCGACGCCAAATCGTGAAGGTGTACCATGCCCTCGTGGTGGGCGCGCCGTCGTGGGCAGAGCGAACGGTGAGCCTCCGCTTGCGCGCCGACGGCGACCGGAAGCACCGCACCGTGGTGGACGCGCGCCGGGGCAAGCCGGCCGTCACCCGCTTGCGGGTGTTGGAACGTCTGGGGCGCTACACCTTGCTGGAGGCGAGGCCCGAGACCGGGCGCACCCATCAGATTCGCGCCCATCTGGCAGCGGTGGGGTTGCCGATCGTGGCGGACGCGCTCTACGGCGACGGCGCCCCCGTCGTCTTACCGGAGCAGCGCGGCCGCGCCGGCGGCAGCCCGCCTGCCGAACCGCTCCTGGCCCGCTTGGGACTGCACGCCTGGTCCCTGACGCTCCAACACCCCTGGACGCAAGAGACCCTGTGTTTTGCAGCGCCATACCCAGAGGATATGGCTGCGGCCTTGAGCCATTTGCGCAGCCAAGGGCCGGAGAAATAGGCCCAGGAGGAGTGTCCTATGCATCCACTGAGCCGACGCGCATGCGTCCGTTGGCTTCTCGGAGGGGTTGCCATGTCCATCTTGAGCGGTTGCACGTTCGGGAGGAAAGCGCCGCCCGCCACCGAACAAGTCGGACGGCCCCAGGAGCCCGCCACACCCATCAGGCTCCCTGAGCCTCAGCGTGAGGGCAAGACCTCTGTAGAAGAGGCCTTGCTGAAGAGGAGATCGGTCAGAGATTATCGGGACGAGCCGCTGACTCTGGCGCAGGTGGCCCAACTCCTCTGGGCCGCGCAGGGGATCACCAGCCCTGATGGCTTTCGCACGGCCCCTTCGGCGGGCGCGCTGTACCCTCTGGAAGTCTATGTGGTAGCCGGCAACGCGGAAGGGATGGTTGCGGGCGTCTATCGGTACAGGCCTGCAGAGCATAGTCTAGCCCCCGTCGCCGCAGGCGACAGGAGACGCGACCTTGCGGCCGTGGCCCTTGAGCAAGCTTGCATCCGCGAGGCCGCCGTTGATCTCGTCTTCGCGGGCGTGTACGAAAGAACCACCAAGAAATATGGCGAGAGGGGCGTCCGCTACGTGTACATGGAGGTCGGGCACGCCGCGCAAAACGTCTATTTACAGGCGGTTTCCTTGGGCCTAGGGGCGGTGGTGGTCGGCGCGTTTGAGGACGACAAGGTGCAGACGGTCGTCGGCATGGCCGCCGACGAGCACCCCTTGTACATCATGGCGATCGGGAAAGGTAAGGGGACGCGCGGGTGAGCCGGCCCCTTCTGCGCCTTCCCTTGGGCGAAAGGCGCAGAAGGGGGGCATCCCTGCGGGTCGTTCCCTACTTGATCTCTACCGTAGCGCCCTGCTCCACCAGTTTGGCTCGCGCGTTCTCGGCCACTTCCTTAGAGACGCCAGTCAGCACCGTCGCGGGCGCGCTCTCCACCAAGTCTTTCGCCTCTTTCAGGCCCAGCGTGGTGATCTCGCGCACGGCCTTGATGACCTGGATCTTCTTATCTCCCACCGCCTTGAGGATCACATCAAACTCCGTCTTCTCCTCCACAGGCGCGGGAGCCTCCGCCGCGGGCGCGGCCGCGCCGGGCGCGGCCGCCGCGACGGCCACCGGCGCGGCCGCCGCGACGCCCCACTTCTCCTGCAACATCTTGGCGAGCTGCGCCGCCTCCAGCAGCGTCAGAGAGTCAAGTTCCTGGACCAACTTATTCAGGTCTGCCATCGGTCAAAACCTCCTTGGATCGTTCGTACAAGAGATGGTCAGGCCGCCGGGGAAGCCTGTTCCCCGCGGGCCTGCAACACGTAGATCAACTGGCGCAGAGGCGCCTGCAGCAAGCCGACCAGCGTGCCGGCAGGGCCTTGCAAGGCGCCCAGCACCTGGGCCAACAGCACCTCGCGCGGAGGCAAGGTGGCCAAGGCGGTTACGCCCTCGCCGTTCACCACCTGCTGCCCCAATAGGCCGCCGCGGATCGTGAGGATCTTCGTCTCTTTGGCGAAGTCGCTCAGGATCTTGGCCGCCGACGTCGGCTCCTGCGCGCAGAAGGCCACAGCCACCGGGCCTTTGAGCATCTCTTGCGGAACCGGCATCCCCGCTTCCCGCAAGGCGCGCGCGAGCAGCGTGTTTTTGGTAACCTGAAGCGTGCAACCCGCCTCGCGCAACTGCCGGCGCAGGCGCGTTAGATCGCTCACCCTCAGGCCGCGATAGTCGGCGATCAGGGCCGCCTGGCTGCGGCGCAGTTTCTCCAGGTAACCTTGGATCAACTCCTGCTTCTGCGTCCTCGTGAGTGGCAAGTCAAGCACCTCCTTTCCCCGCAAAAATAAAACGCCTTCGCGCGGCCGACGCGAAGGCAAACCAGGTTGACCTCCTGGCGGGAGGTTTTCCTCGTGAGCCTCGCCTCGGCAGGCGCGGCAACCGCATTGAGTCCCTAAGGGACGCCTGCTGTCTTCAGCGGGCAACGGTATGCTGTTACAAGGTCCTCAGCATGCTGGCCTCGGCTACGTTCACCTTGACGCCCGGCCCCATGGTCGGGGCGAGGACGATCTTCTTGATGTACTGGCCTTTGGCAGCCGCCGGCTTCGCCTTGATGATGGCCTCCATCAGCGCGGCGAAGTTGCCCAACAGCTGCTGGGGCGTGAAGTCCGTCTTGCCGATGATCGCGTGGATGTTAGCCGTCTTATCTAGGCGGAACTCCACCCGGCCCTGCCGCGCTTCCCGCACGACGCGGCCTACGTCCTCCGGCTGCACCACCGTGCCCGCCTTGGGGCTGGGCATCAGACCACGCGGGCCGAGGATCTTCCCCAGACGCCCCACCTTGCTCATCACCTGGGGCGTGGCGATGCAAACGTCAAACTCCAGCCAGCCCTCCTGGATCTTCTTGATCAGGTCATCGCTGCCGACGTAGTCGGCCCCGGCCTCCTGCGCGGCGCGCGCGGCCTCCCCTTCCGCGAAGACCAAGATGCGCACCTGCTTACCCGTGCCGTAGGGCAAGAGGACCACGCCGCGCACCTGCTGGTCGGCCTGGCGAGGGTCCAGCCCCATGCGCAGGTGCACTTCCATGGTGGCATTGAACTTGGTGTAAGACGCCTTCTGGGCCAGCTCTATCGCCTCGGCCGGCGAGTAGACCCGGGTGCGATCCACCAGTTTGGCGACTTCCAGATACTTCTTCCCGTGCTTAGCCATGCGTTTCTACCTCCTGTGGTGTGCGCGGGCGTTGGACGCCCTCCCACGATGCGACCCCGACAAGGCCTAATCTACGACGGTGATGCCCATGCTGCGCGCACTTCCCTCTATCATGCGCATGGCGCTTTCCAGATCGTAGGCGTTCAGGTCTTTCATCTTTTGCTCGGCGATGGCCCGGATCTGCGAGCGGGTGACCTTGCCCACCTTGTTGCGATGCGGCTCCGCCGAGCCCTTCTCTATGCCTGCGGCCTTCTTCAGAAGATCCACCGCAGGCGGCGTCTTCAAGACGAAGGAGAACGACTGATCCTGGTAGATGGTGATCTCTACAGGGATGACGCTCCCCGCCATCGCCGCGGTCTTGGCGTTGTACTCCTTGCAAAAGGCCATGATGTTGATGCCGTGGGGGCCAAGCGCGGTGCCCACGGGCGGCGCAGGGTTAGCCTTCCCCGCCTGGATTTGCAGTTTGACGACGGCTTTGATCTTTTTCCCCATTTATGCTCTCTCCAGTTGCAGCAGGTCCACCTCAATCGGCGTCTCGCGGTTGAAGAACGAGACGAGGATGCGGGCCTTGCCTTTGTCCACGTCCACATCGTCCACGGTGCCCATGAACTCCGCGAAGGGCCCTTCCTTGATGCGCACCCTCTGCCCCCGCCTGATGTTGACCTCTATCCTAGGTTCCGCCGATTCAATCCGCTTCATGATCTTGTCCACCTCTTCGGCGGGCAGGGGGGTGGGCTTGTTGCCGATGCCCACGAAGCCGGTCACGCCGGGGGTGTTGCGCACCACGTACCACGAGTCCTCATCCATGATCATCTCCACGAAGACGTAGCCGGGGAAGATGCGATGCTCGGTGATGCGGCGTTGCCCTTCTTTCCGTTCTAGGCGCTCTTCCGTAGGGACGATGACCTGGAAGATCTTGTTTTGCATCCCCATGGACTCTATGCGGAGCTCCAGGTTCTTCTTGACCTTGCCCTCATAGCCGGAGTAGGTGTGCACCACGTA
The DNA here is from genome assembly GCA_034434975.1 of Anaerolineae bacterium. Classification (GTDB taxonomy): domain Bacteria; phylum Chloroflexota; class Anaerolineae; order JADYZS01; family JADYZS01; genus JADYZS01. The sequence goes on from DAOTYP010000071.1 coordinate 5,283, forward strand.
CCAACGGCGCTCGCCCGCGGCCTCCTGCGCGGCCATCGCCGCGCCGGCAGCCTCGCTGGCAGGCTCAGGTTCGGCTTCGCCCGGAGGATCGGCAGGCTCTGAGACATCCGGTTTGCGTGCTGAATCATCCATGGCGTTTTGTTCCAAAACCATTTTAGATGATCAACTCAAACAGTTTGGTGAAGACGAAATCTACTGCGCCCAAAATGACGGCCATCGCGAAAGTAACGGCCAAGACGATCAAGGTCAGGTTCGTTGCCTCCTGGCGCGTAGGCCAGGTAACTTTGCGCAACTCCGCGCGCGTCTCCTTAAGGTAACGAACGATGCGACTGTTGGCGCCGAACACTCTTTTCCTCCTCCCTCCTCTCAAAGAACAAGGCCTCCATGACCAGGCCTTGCCTTGCAGAAGGACCCCACCTTGCCATACGCGTCACCGACGCTTGTCAAAAGGCAGGCCAGGCAGGACTCGAACCCGCAACCTGCGGTTTTGGAGACCGCTGCTCTGCCCAATTGAGCTACTGGCCTACTTGAGGAGAGGGCCGACGGTGCAGCTCCCCTCCGGAATCGCCCGCGTCCAGGCTCCATGCCCGGCCAAGCCGACCGGCCAGGCTCTCACTTCGTCTCCCGATGCAGTTGGTGCTTGCGGCAGCGAGGGCAGTACTTCCTGAGTTCCAACCGATTCGGGTCGTTCTTGCGGTTTTTCTCCGTGATGTAGTTGCGTTCCTTGCATTCAGCGCACTGGAGCGTTACCAAGGAACGGATCGCTTTCTTGGCCATGATTCCTCCATCAGCCCAGGCCCGGCGAGGTCAAAGCCCGGCTCTGCGCCTTACTCCAGGATCTTGGTGATGACGCCGGCGCCGACGGTCCGCCCACCTTCCCGAATGGCAAACCGCGACCCCGCCTCCAACGCCACCGGCACGATCAACTTCACCTTCAAATTCACGTTGTCCCCAGGCATCACCATCTCCATCCCCGCCGGCAACTCCACCGCCCCCGTCACATCCATCGTCCGTATGTAAAACTGCGGCCGATACCCATTGAAAAACGGCGTGTGCCGCCCCCCCTCCTCCTTCTTCAACACGTACACCTCCCCCATGAACGTCGTGTGCGGCGTGATGCTCCCAGGCTTCGCCAACACCTGCCCACGCTCTACCTCGTCCCGCTCAATCCCACGCAACA
>DAOTYP010000072.1:0-1952 GCA_034434975.1 Anaerolineae bacterium
CCGGTTCTATGTCTACCCTCAATCCGCCGGAGGAGGTAGAGCTGGCCGAGCTTCTCTGCGAGCTGCACCCCTGGGCCGAGATGGTGCGCTTTGGCCGTTGTGGCGGCGAGGCGATGGCGATCGCAGTGCGCATCGCGCGCGCCTGCACCGGGCGGGACAAGGTTGCCTTTTGTGGCTATCACGGCTGGCACGACTGGTATCTGGCCGCCAACCTGGCCGAGGATCATGCCCTTGATGGCCACCTGTTACCTGGCCTCCAGCCGGCTGGCGTCCCGCGCGGGCTGATGGGCACTGCCTTGCCGTTTCATTACAACCACCTTGATGAACTGGAGGCCATCGTTAACCAGCATGGCAGGGAATTGGCTGCCGTTGTCATGGAGCCGATCCGCAACATTGAGCCTGTCCCCGGCTTTCTAGAAGGGGTGCGGCGCGTTTGCGATCGCATCGGCGCTGTGCTGGTGATAGACGAGATATCGGCGGGGTTCAGGCTCACGACCGGCGGGGCCCACCTGGTGTACGGCTTGGAGCCCGACATGGCCGTTTTCGCCAAGGCCATGAGCAACGGTTATCCTATGGCGGCCATCATCGGCAAGCGAGAGGTCATGGAGGCCGCACAAAGCACCTTCATCAGCAGCACCTATTGGACGGAACGGGTCGGCCCGGCAGCGGCTCTGGCGACCATCCGCAAGCATCGGCGCTGCAACGTGCCACAGCATCTGCAACGCATCGGTCAGATGGTGCGCGACGGCTGGCGCGTTGCTGCCGAGCGCGCGGGGTTGCCCATTCAGATCGGCGGGATGGTACCGATGAGCCATTTTGCTATTGACGGCGAGCAAAGTCAAATTGCCATCACCTTATTCACCCAGCTCATGCTGGAGAAGGGCTTTCTGGCCGGTAGGGCCTTCTATGCGACGTATGCTCACCAAGAGCAGATCGTAGAGGGGTACCTGCAGGCTACCGAAGAAGCGTTTTCAGCGATCGCCCGAGGCCTTGAACGTGGAACCATGGGTGAGATGCTTAAAGGGCCGGTTGCCCATACAGGCTTCGCCCGTTTGAATTGAGGGATCATCGCCGTTTAGGCGCATGCGAGGCGTCGCGCACGTGGATGACACAAACCTTTCCGCAACGAGGAGAAATCATGAGAAGAAGCAAAATGCTGGCCAAGTGGCGCAGCGGCCGTTTCGCTCGCGTCTGCGCTGCGGGGCATTTCCTGCCGTTCTTCATCCGTTACGCTGCTCACAACGGCTACGACGGGATCTGGTTGGACCTAGAGCACCGCACCATGGACGATCGCGAGGTGCAGGCCTTTATCGCCCACTGCTATTACAACGACATTGACTGCATGGTTCGTCCTCAGACACGGGAAGCGTCTCACCTTTACCACTATCTGGAGGATGGGGCGGCCGGCTTCATGTTCCCGCTCGTGTCCACGGCGGAGGTGGCTCGTCAATTGGTTGAGGCCGTCAAGTTTCCGCCGTTGGGCAACCGCGGCATTGACGGCGCCGGTCTGGATGGCGACTATGGCCTTGAGGCATGGCGGCCGGATGCCACCTACTTTGAAGATGCTAATCGGGAGACGTTTGTTGTCGTGCAGATTGAGACCTTAGAGGCAGTGCGCAACGTTGAAGAGATCGCGGCCGTGCCGGGCGTTGATGGTCTTTTTATCGGCCCGACTGATCTGGGATATCGTTTGCAAGTGGCCAGCAGCCCCACCGGGCTGACACTGGCCGAGGTTGTGGAGCGCGTGGCTGCGGCGGCGCGCAAGAACGGTAAGGCGTGGGGGATTGCCGCCGGCTCCTTGGAAGATCTGGCGCGGTATCGTAGGATGGGAGCCCAGATGGTGCCGCGGGGAGGGGATTTTTCCCTAACAGAGGTGCTCAGGCGTTGCAAGGAAGAACTGGACAGCGTTCTCAAAGACGAATAGGCCTTAGGTGAAGAGCATGGACCTAGCA
>DAOTYP010000073.1:0-1893 GCA_034434975.1 Anaerolineae bacterium
GACCACCCGCAAGCCCATCTGCCTATAGCCACTCCTTCACCGAGTCCAAGATCTCCCAGGAAGGGATGGTCTCCTGTCCCGCCTCCGCCGGAGGCAACGGCGGGGGCGTCGCGCCGCTGTAGTCGGGGTGCTGCACCAAAGGCCGGCGGCGCGCCCGGCTCAGGCCCTCCGGCTCCAGCACCATGCCCTGGCCGACGAGGAGCCGATGTACGCCCTCGGCGGGCCTGGCCGCTTGGCATTCCGGGCAGGTGGCCGGATCGTGGCGAGCGTAGGTCTGCGGCTCAGGATACGCGGTGATGACGCCCTCGTAGTTGCGCAGGACGACGTGGCTATCCGACTGGCTGATCAAGTACTGGGGCATGACCGGTATCTTGCCGCCGCCTCCGGGCGCGTCCACCACGAAGGTGGGGATGGCATAGCCGCTGGTGTGGCCGCGCAGTGCCTCTATGATGCCGATGCCAACGCTGACCGGCGTGCGGAAATGGCCGATTCCCTCGCTCAGGTCGCACTGGTACAGGTAGTAGGGGCGCACGCGGTTCTTGACCAGGAGGTGCACCAGTTTCTTGATCGTGTTCGGGCAGTCGTTGATGCCTGCCAGGAGCACCGTTTGGGCGCCCAAGGGGATGCCGGCGTCGGCCAACATCGCCAGAGCGCGGCTTACCTCCGGCGTGATCTCTTTCGGGTGGTTGACATGCAGGTTCATCCAGAAAGGATGATATTTGCGCACCGTTTCCACGAACTTAGGTGTAACCCGCTGCGGCAGGAAGATGGGCACGCGACTACCGATGCGGATGATCTCCACGTGAGGGATGCGCCGGAAGCTCTTGAGCACGTACTCCAGCATTTCGTCGGCGATGAACATGCCGTCGCCGCCAGAGATGAGGACATCTCTGATCTCCGGGTGGTTGGCGATGTAGGCGGCCATGGCGTCTATGCGTGCGCGGCTGACCGGCATCGCGCCCGTGCCGACGAGGCGACGGCGGGTGCAGTGGCGGCAGTAGGCGACGCACTGATCGGTGATGATGACGAGGACGCGATCGGGGTAGCGGTGCGTGAGGCCGGGCACCGGCATGTGCGCGTCTTCGCCGAGAGGGTCTTCCATGTCCGCCTCCCCGGGGATCAGTTCCGCCGAGGTCGGCACCACCTGGCGGCGGATGGGGCAGCGGGGATCGTCAGGGTCCATCAGCGCCGCAAAGTAGGGCGTGATGGCGAGGGGAGGCTCGGGCCGAAGGGCGATGGCCCGTTCCTCGTCAGGAGTCAGATGGATGATCTGGCGTAGTTGGTCGGCCCGGGTGATCCGATGCCGCATTTGCCAGTGCCAGTCGTTCCATTCTGCGTCCGGCACATCCTGCCAAAGCGCAGGACGGGGACTGGCGGTCAAGGTCTCCGAGAGACCGTGGAGGACCCCGTTACCGGGGATCCGTTGGGGCGGCTCGCCCCGATTCGTTTCTGACTCCGTGTTTTCCATTGTTGATCTGTGAGTAACGCTCCTCTCTTCCGAACATGGGCTCACCACAGCGAGGCGCGCGGCGGCAAAGGCTGATCATCATACTAACGGCAAGGCCCCTTTCCAAGTCAGGCGAGACTATAGCACAAATTCCCCCAGGTGTCAATCTAGAGGGTGTTAGATAACCCTTCTCAAACTTGCGTTTTCCCCCGGAAGCGGCGCGCGCATACGGTGGCCGCTGTGGACCATGGGCGCCGATTAGGCAACGCTCTTGTCAACCGAGGCTTGGCCGAGGGTAGGAAGGCTTACAGCCCCCAATCGCGCGAGTAGCGGAAATCTATGCCGATGGTGCGGGTGCTCAGTTTGGCGATGATGGGCGGTTGGCGCTTGTACTGGGCGCGCTGCACCCGACGCCACACCTCCTCTACAAAGGGGCGAGGGAAACC
>DAOTYP010000074.1:0-5849 GCA_034434975.1 Anaerolineae bacterium
GCCCTCTTAGACCTAGGGCCCCAAGACATCGCTATCGGCCTCGCGCCTTACCTCACCGTCACCGAGATCACAGGCATGTTGCGCGCGACGAGGGAGGCCGGCCTCCGCACCTATGCCATCGTCGGCGGCCTATCCTCGCCGGTGGCTCGCGCCGCCGATGTGGTCATCTTGGCCCCCAAAAGTTATCGCAGCCCTCTCACGGCCTACTCTACACCGATGGCTCTGCTGACCGCTCTGGCCCACGTGGTGGCCGTGCAACGGCCACAGGTTCTGACCAAGTCCATCCTGAACGCCAGTGAACTGTGGACCAAGATGATGCGCTTGGATGAGCCGCAAATGCCGGATTTGGAGAAATTTCTGGAGGGCTGGAGGCTCGGAGAGCAAAACAGAGGGCAGAACGCATCTTGACGATCGGCAATCCTGGCCGACATCCTTGGGGGCAGCGAGCAATCGGCGGCATGGTCTAGCCTCTCACTCAGATAAGAAGGAGGAACCCATGTATCGGGATCGCATCAAGCAGGTCTATGAGCATCTATCGCCCAGTTACCGCAAGGTAGCCGATTTCCTTTTAGATCATTATCGCGAAGCAGCGTTCATGAACGCCTCCGCCCTAGCCCAACATTTGAACGTAGACCCGGCGACGATCGTGCGCTTCTCGCAGCGGCTCGGCTACCCTGGCTATCCGGAACTGGCAGAGGAGGTGCGGAGCACCGTAAAAGAGGAAATGGCCCTCGGTCGCGAGCTTCCCCTGGTCAGTGGCGTTCCCGCTATCCTGCGTGACAGCATCCGGCAAGACGTTCAAAACCTGGAAGAGATCCTCGTGCGCAACCAGCCCGAACTGCTGGAGAGGGTATTAGATAGCATCGGCCAAGCGCGGCGGGTGTACGTAGCAGGCGAAGGCGCGACAACCCATCTGGCCGCGTTCTTCGTGACGCAACTGCAACTTCTCGGCCGCCCGGCTACCTTGATGCCATCGGATCCTGTGCAAAGCGGACGGCTCTTGGCGGAGATCGGCCCGCGCGACGTGGTGATCGGCCTCGGCCATTCCCGTCACGCGCTAGATGTCGCCGCCCTCCTGAAGGCGGCGGCGGAGGCGGGCGCTCAGGCCATCGCTCTGACCAACTCGTTGACGAACCCGATGGCCATGGTTGCCACCGACACGCTGCAAATCCCCCAAACCGCGGGCGGGCCTTTAGCGAGCCCGGTTTCGGTGATGGCGTTTCTGAACGCGGTGGTCCAGGGCCTGGGCCAGGCTGCTCAAGAGAGAGCAACTCAGGGGACGATGCAAGCCCATCGGGCCCTCATCGGCTTGCTGGCCCAGAGCCGATCGCTCATCGCCGGCCTGGCCGACACACTGACGTCCAAGCCGGAGACTGGAGAACTGTAGGCGAGGGCGGCGCGGCCTTTTTTACCACGCGCAGCCCCTGTCTGGCCTGATGGGCCAGACAGGTTTTTCCCTGTTCGTCATCGCTTCAGGCCTTGTCGACCAGCCGAGGGATGACCTCGCGCGCGAAGAGTTGCGCCCCTTCTGGATGGGGGAAATCGGCAAAGCGCAAAAGGAAATGGCGCACGCCTAGCCGAACGAAAGCGCGCAGTTGCTCCGTCACCTCCTCCGGTGTACCGACCAGCGCCGCGCCACCATGATAGCAGAAGGGGCTCTTTTCCGCCCAACGTCTGGCCTCCGCCGGATCCTGAGCCACCGCGACACACTCTACCAGATAACTTTTGATGATGGACTCATAATCTCGCCCCACTTCTGCACAGTGCTGGCGCAAGACCTCCAGCTTGCGCGCGTACCGGGCGACATCGCCGCCCGGCAAGTTGTACCAATCCGCATACTGGGCGACCAAGCGCAGCATCCGCCGCTCCCCTGCAGCGCCGATGAGGATCGGCGGGATCGGCTCCGGCCGCGGCTCGCAGTAGGCATTGCGGACACGATAATAACGCCCTTCAAAGGTCGCAGGTGATTGGGTCCACAGGCGCCGGATGATCTGCAGGGCCTCTTCCAACTGAGCGATGCGGATCGCGGCCCGAGGGAACTCGTAGCCGTAGGCCAGGTACTCATCCTCCTTCCAGCCCGCGCCGAGGCCCAGAATCAGTCGTCCGCCTGAAAGGACCTGTAGCGTCGCGGCCATCTTTGCCACCAACGCCGGACTGCGATACCCCACAGCCATGACGATGCTGCCGATCTGCTTGTCGGGAAAGGTCGCCGCCAAAAAAGACATCGTCGTCCAACACTCGTGCAAGTCGGTATCAGAGGGCTGCCACTGGGCCCACGGAACGAAATGGTCCGAGACGAAAAGCGACGTATAGGCAGGCCCGGCAGAGGCGATGTAATTCAGCAGTTGGTCCACGAAGGCCCGACCGCGCGTGCCGTCTACCGGGAAGTCGTTCACCCGCAAGCCGAACATCAGATCGGACATAAGGGCCCCTCTCATTTCTGGTTCCGGTCGGGCAGCGTCGTCGGCGCGCAGGCCTCTTGAACCGGAATGCAGCAAATGAAGCGGAAGACGCCCGTGCCGGTGTTGCGATACTGGTGCTTCTGCATAGGCGGCACCAGGACCGCGTCGCCCGGCCGCAACGGCGTGGTAGAGCCGTCAGGGTTCACCAGCACGCCCTCTCCCTCCAGGATGTAGTTCTCATGCTCCCAGGGATGGGCATGGTAAGGCGTGTATCCTCCGGGCAACAACTCAAAGACGCGCAAGGCAAAGTTGGGCGCGCCCTCGCGCGCGGTGATGAATTCCTGGATGAACGCCCCTTGCGCCGCGCGGTCGTCCACCTCGCGCTTGCTCACCTCTTCTGCGCGCATCACGGGCATCGGACACCTCCTCAAGACCTGAAATCTTGCCTTACCGCCGCACGGCGACGCCGCGCGCGGCCAGATACTCTTTGACTTGCCCTACCGACAGTTGCCGGTAATGAAAAAGGCTGGCCGCCAGCGCCGCCTCCGCCATCCCTTCCGTCAACACCTCGTAAAAGTGCTGAAGCGCCCCCGCGCCCCCTGAGGCAATGACCGGAATCCGCACCGCCGTGGCGACGGCCCGCGTCAGGGGTAGGTCATAGCCTGCCTGCGTGCCGTCGGTATCCATGCTCGTGAGGAGGATCTCGCCCGCGCCGCGCGCCTCTACCTCGCGCGCCCAGGCCACCGCGTCCTTGCCCGTCGCCACGCGCCCGCCGTCTATGTAGACCTGCCACCCCGACGGAAACCTCTCCGAAGGCGATTCCCAACGGGCGTCTATGGCCACGACGACGCACTGGCTCCCGAAACGCCGGGCCCCCTCGCCGATGACCTCCGGGTTGCGCACCGCGCCGCTGTTGATGCTCACCTTATCGGCCCCCGCCTGCAACAGCGCGCTCATGTCCGCCACCGTGCGCACGCCGCCGCCGACGGTAAAGGGGATGAAGACGGCGTCGGCTACCCTTCGCACCATTTGGATCACGATCTCACGCCTCTCATGAGAAGCCGTGATGTCCAGGAAAACTAACTCGTCGGCTCCTTCCGCATCGTAGACCTGGCCCTGTTCCACCGGATCGCCCGCATCTCGCAGCCGCAGGAAGCGAATGCCCTTCACCACCCGTCCATCTTTCACATCCAGACAGGGGATGATGCGTTTAGCCAACATCAGGCCTCACCCTTTCCCTTGAGCGATGGCGAGGACCGCGGCCAGGCTCAGCGCGCCCGTGTACAGCGCCTGGCCGATGATGACCCCCTCAACGCCGCGCTGCTCCACCGCCTTCAGCCATCGGATGTCCTCCAGGCTGGCGACGCCGCCGGACGCGATGACGGTCACCCCGGCCTCCTCCGCCAAGCGCGCGGCGGCCTCCGCATCCAGGCCAGTGAGCATCCCGTCGCGCGCGATGTCGGTGTAGATGACGCGTGAGACGCCCAAAGTACGCATCCGCCGCGCCAAATCCAGAACCGTTACCTCCGCCTCCTCCTGCCAGCCCGCCACGGCTACGCGTTCGCCGCGCGCATCCAACCCTACCGCGATCCGCTCCGGCCCGAAACGCATCAACGCCTGCGCAACGACTTCAGGCTGATGCACCGCCACCGTACCCAGCACAACTCGGCTCGCCCCCCACGCCAGGGCGCGCTCTATGTCAGCCAACGATCGGAGGCCGCCGCCGAATTGAATGGGGAGCGAGACCGCAGCGCGAATCTGGGCCAGGGAGCGCCAATTGACGGCCGCCCCCTCGTGATCGCCGTCACGCCAAGCGCCGTCCAGGTTGACGACATGCAACCACTCCGCTCCCTCTTCCGCCCAGCGCCGCGCCACGCCAGCCGGATCATCGCTGTAGCGCGTTTCGGCCTCAGGCGCGCCCTGTCGCAGTCGCACGACCTTTCCGCCGCGCAGATCAATGGCGGGGTAGACGACCATAGCCTAACCGCCAGCCTCCGCCAACGCCAAAAAGTTGCCGAGGATGCGCAACCCCACCGCCTGGCTCTTCTCCGGATGACACTGGATGCCCCACACCCGGCCCCGATTGACCACGGACGCGTAAGTCACGCCGTAATCCGTCGTCGCCACCACATCCCTGGGCTCCTCGGCACGGCAGTAGTACGAATGGACGAAGTAAGCGTAACTGCCGTCTGCCACCTGGGCCAAGAGCGGGTCATTGCGGACGATGTGAATCTGGTTCCATCCGATCTGCGGCACGCGCAAATCCCCTCCGAAGCGCACCACCCGCCCCGGCAAGATGCCAAGCCCGCGCCATTCTCCCATCTCCTCGCTGACCTCAAACAACATCTGCATCCCTACGCAGATGCCCAAAAGAGGGATGCCCCGCGCGACGACTTCACGGATCAGGGGCTCAAAACCTGCGCCCCGCAGGTTGGTGATGCACTCGCCGAAGGCACCTACCCCAGGAAGGACAACCCCTCTGGCAGACAAAATCGCCTCCCGCTCCGCCGTGAGCACGACAGGCTCCAGCGGAACGCCCAAGCGATCACTCCGTTCGGCTGCGACGCGCTGCAGCGCCTTCTCCACGCTGCGCACGTTCCCAACCCTGTAATCCAGGATCGCGATCATGTTCGGCCGCCGTCTTTCAAACCTCATGGCTCCTTCTGCGCTCTAGCCTGAGGTGACGGACTAAGGGCGGCGGGAATTGGCCACGCGCGATCTTGGCGGTGAGCTCTCTCAGGTGATGTTCGCCCCAGAGCGCGCTGGCCTCGGTCAAGATGCCGCTTCCCACAGCCTCCTCAAATTCCGCTTCGTTCCGCAAGACCACTTGTCCGTCAGGTCCGAGCCACAGGTTCAAGTAAAGGCTCAACGTCTCGTAGCCCTCTTCTCGCCGCAAGAGGGGCAGTGTAACGTCTATCAACGTGCCCACCGGCTGCAGGTCCGCGTCAAAAAAGCGGGTAACAACCGCCTCCTCCTCCGGTAGCCAGAAGCGCACCCAGACGTAACCTGTATCCGCGATAACCGCCGAGCCGATCTGTTGGGGCTCGCCCGGCTCCCAGGTGGCACGCTCTATCAACACGTCGCTTAACCAGACTGCGCGGTAATCGCGCATGCGGCCATCCTGGCCCAGCTCTCCACTCACCATGCGTCGTAACTTCATCGTCCCCATCCGGCATCCTTTCCGGTTTTCTGAGGGCCACCTTGCCATTCCCACCAGCGGCGCAAAAGGTCAATCAGCACCAAGCGATCCGTCTCATACTGCCAATACTCGGGTGAATAGGATGCGTGCGCGCGCGGCTGCGCCGCGAGCTCCATCGCCCGACGCTGGACCCGACGGAGCCACTGCCGCAAAACCTGTTCCAACGGTTCGGAGGAGATGGCGGCCTCCGCGCCGGCGATGATCTCCAGCTCGCGCTGCCAGACGCGCTCCAGACTGGCCTCCCCTGG